>CBFGXV010000385.1:0-3909 GCA_965652755.1 uncultured Chryseosolibacter sp.
CTTGCGGGGAAAATCAAGAATGAAATGCCTTTGGAGAAAAAGTCGAGAAAAAAACGATAGTGTCCTGTCATTCTTTTTGCGCTCCTGTATTCAGCTCTTTCGCATCATAGACGATTTTGCCGTCAACCATCGTCAAGATGGGTTTGATAAGTCTTATCGAATCCTTGGCGCACGTCAGCAGATCTGCTGACAATACGACGAGATCGGCGAACTTGCCCGCTTCGATCGACCCTTTTTGCTTTTCTTCAAAAGAAGCATAGGCATTGTTGATCGTATACATTCTAAGCGCATCTTCACGGCTAATGCCCTGCTCCGGATTAAACACACTCCCGCTTTCAGTTTTCCTCGTGACAACTGACCACATCGCAGTAAAAGGATTGTAGGGGTTGATCGAAAGATCGGGATCGACTTTGACCATGTGATCGGAACCACCGTTGACAACAACCCCAGCGTTGACAAGGGACTTGTATGGATGAAACGTCTCCATACGCGACTCACCGAGCACCACCTGAAGAAGGTCAGCGTCTTTGAAGAACCAGGCGGGCTGTATATCTGCATACACACCCATCTCAGACATAAGTTTGATCGCTTCCGGCGTAAAGAAGTTTCCGTGTATAATTGAAAACCGTTTCCCTTTTAGTGGTACATCGGCATCGACCGTTTTGTAAGCTGCGAGGAGTGTGTCTACGCCTCCGCCACCAGTGACATGGGCTGTAAATTTCCAATTGTTCCTCGCTGCTGCCCGAATTACCTCGACAAGGTCAGACTTCGAATACATTAATTCTCCGCGGTATTCCGGGTCCGTTATTCCGTACAGTTCCTTTGCCCGCTCACCCCAGCCTTCGTGCAGGAAGGCGGTGCCGGTAAGCATGCCTCCATCGAGCACGATCTTCAATGCTCCGACCTTAACCCATTCATCGCCATCACCCGTTTTGATGCCAGTCTCCTTAAGTGTTGTGAATATTTCTTCCTCCGTACTACTGCGATCCAGGGTGAGTCGCACGTTGTGAAATATACGCACGGTGAGGTCGCCCTTTCTCTGAAGACTGCGGAACAACGCAAGTTCCCCGACCGAACCGCCACCCGAACACACGGATGTAATTCCCGCGCTGTTATACTGCAACAGCAGTGTTTCCAAAAGTTTTAACTGTTCTTCTTCAGTCAGAGGATCAGGCTGCGGCGTTGCGAACAGATTGAAAGCTGACCGGCGAATAAGTCCTGTGGGCAGGCCGCTCACCTCATCCCGCAAAATGCCGGGGTGGTCTGATCCGCTTATGCCGGACAATTGAAAGGCACGGCTATTGACCGCGGCGCCGTAACTTCCGTTCAGGAAGACAGGGTTGCGCGGCGCTGCCTCATCCAGTTCCCTGATCGATACCTGACGCATTTCTTTCATGCGTGTGATGAAGAATTTTGGATGGATGATCCATTCATCGTCGTTTTTTGCCTTTGCCTCGCTGCGGATCCATTCAAGCAGCTCCGCGATGCTATTGACGACAGGTATCGACTCGGTGGCTTCGCTTTGCGATGCCGTAACAGGATGCGCGTGACCTTCAATCAATCCGGGAATGACGGTATGCCCTTGCAGATCAATGATCTTCGTCGCGGCCCTGGCCTTCTTCGATATTGCATCTGTCGTACCAACGGATATGATCCTGCCACCGCTGATTGCAATTGCCTCGTGAATAGAAAAGGCTGAATCCACAGTGATGATCTTTCCATTCACGAAGATGGTGTCGGGTGCCTCGGTTTGGGGGACATTTGCACAGGAAAAAAGGAGAAAAACGAAAGAAGATGAAAGTACGCGCTTCATGGATCGGTTTTGATAATTATTTACATAAGGGACACACTTACTTGACGTGTAAAAGACAGCAGGAATCCGAATTCAACTTTCTTAGGATCAGATTCTTCCAAACACCGGCTGTACTCTTCACTTTAAGACCTGTCACTCCGATTGATTTTACAACGCTTTTGTAATATATAAATAATTGCGATTTGCAAACGCAAACGTATTCTCAATCGGTTGTTTTCCATACCTTTCGATCGATTACGTTTTAGCCAATAGGGTTTTAGACGAATCCAAACCTTTATTCACTTAAAAAAAACTAAATGAAAAAACGTTTACTAACACTAGCTGTGTTATTCTGTTTTGGTTGCGGTTTCGCAATGGCGCAGACCGTTTCAGGAAGAGTAACATCAGGGACAGATGGCTCGCCGTTGCCGGGTGTGTCTGTTTTGATCAAAGGAACGACTTCCGGTACAACTACCGATGCTGATGGACGTTACAGCCTGAATGTTCCGGATCTTCAGAACAGCATCCTGACATTATCCTTCATCGGATTCAAACCTCAGGAAATCCAGTTGAACAACAGAACAACGCTTGATGTTGTGATGGTCGAAGATGTGACCTTGTTCGATGAGATCGTCGTAATCGGTTATGGAACCCAGAAGCGATCAGACCTTACCGGCGCTGTAGGTTCAGTTGGAGAGGAAAGGTTGCGCGAGCGCCCCTCTACTTCCTTAAACCAGGCTTTGTCAGGTAAGATAACAGGTGTGCAGGTGAATACGAACTCGGGTCGTCCGGGTGGAAAAGCAAACGTACGTATACGCGGATTCAGTTCCATTAACTCATCCAACAACCCCCTCTACGTTGTTGATGGTGTCCAGTTGCCTCAGGGAAACCAGGATCAGTTCAGCCAGTCGATCGACTACATTAACCCGAACGACATCGTATCGGTTGAAGTATTGAAAGACGCTTCGTCGACTGCTATCTATGGAGCAAGGGGAGCCAACGGAGTTATCCTCATTACGACCAAGCGCGGTAAATCAGGAGAAGGCAGGGTCACATATGACGTAGACTTCAGTGTTCCGACCAAAGCGCCCAACGAAAGAGAGGCTCTGAATGCCGATGAATACATGATGGTGGAAGACCTCGCATGGGCAAACATGGCCAAGTTCGACCCCGTTGGTTGGAATGCAGGCAAGTGGGCTTATCTGAACCCCGCGTTGAGAAGGACGGACCCAAGGATCTTTGATGCCAATGGCGACAATCTTTACGACACAGATTGGTATGAAGCAACAACGCAGCATAAGTTGTCGCAAAACCACCAGCTCGGTTTCACGGGTGGTAACGAACGTACA
Source organism: uncultured Chryseosolibacter sp. (assembly GCA_965652755.1). Taxonomy (GTDB): domain Bacteria; phylum Bacteroidota; class Bacteroidia; order Cytophagales; family Cyclobacteriaceae; genus Chryseosolibacter. Next base: position 3,142 of record CBFGXV010000385.1, read on the forward strand.
ACGTATTCTCTATCATTAGGATACAGAGACGATCAGGGCTTGCTCAAAACCTCCTTCCTTACCCGGTATTCAGCGCGCTTTACCATAGACGACCAGATCAAAAAAATGGTTGAAAGTTGGCGGAACGCTCAGCTACAACAACCAGAAAGAAAACCTGGTCGATGTCAGCGATGCCGTTGCGCGTCAGATCGTCGAAGACTTCCCGTTCCTTCCTCCGCAATACGCTGACGGTACATACGCCAACAACCGCGATTTCCCGTTCGCAGAAGGATCTTATAGCTCTTTGAACAGGTTGATGAACAGAGACTATATTCTCAACACGCAAACAACATTAGCCAGCGTTTATTCAAATATCACCCTTGCCAAAGGCCTGGAGATGAGAACCGTCTTAGGTGCCAACGTGATCACACAGGAGAACAATGAATTCAGCGCAAGCACGCTCAGCTCTTCACAGATCGCCACAGCTTCAACAAGTAACAAAAAAGAAAGCTTCTGGTCACTTGAGAACTACCTTACGTATAACAAGACAATCAATGAGATTCACGCGTTGACTGGCCTTTTGGGTATATCATGGCAGGAAACAAATTTCTTCCTGATTGACCAGGGATCCCGCAACTTCCCCAGCGATTTCTTCCACTACAATAACATCGGAGCTGGAAGCGACAACAGGACTGTCTTCTCAAATGCGAGCAGACATGCGATGAACTCTTATTTCGTCCATGTCACGTTGTTCGTTTGAACGTTGGTTGTATTCAGCGCGAGTTCAAC
>CBFGXV010000386.1:0-3903 GCA_965652755.1 uncultured Chryseosolibacter sp.
CCAAAATCAAGCTGCCCTATGAAGCTGTGCTTAAAATATACATTGCTCTTCAGCGCATTTCACGTATTCGTCCTCTCCCCGGCGCAGGAGATGAAGACCGTGAAAGTAGAAAAGCAAAGAGTTATCGTGCTCACCGATATTACCAATGAACCAGATGACCAGGAATCTCTGGTGAGATTTCTGGTGTACGCAAATGAGTACGATATCGAGGGGATAGTTGCTACGACTTCTGTTCATCTGAGGAGCGCGGTAAGGAAAGACAAGATCATGGAATTGATCGACGCCTATGAAAAGGTTAAGCCCAACCTGGACAAGCACGCGAGCGCATTCCCTTCCGCGCGATATCTGCGTTCCGTCACCAAAAGTCATTTGCCGTTATACGGTCGCGACGGTGTCGGCGATGATAAAAACAGCGAAGGGTCTGACCTGATCATCCGGACGGTAGACAAGAACGATCCGCGACCGGTATGGGTCAGCATATGGGGAGGAGCCAACTGCCTCGCCCAGGCCTTGTATAAAATAAAAAGCACCCGTAGCGCCGGCGAACTCAAACAATTTGTCGCGAAACTGAAAGTTTATTCCATCTCCGACCAGGACGACACCGGTCGATGGATAAGAAATAATTTTCCGGAACTGTTTTATGTGGTGACACCCAGTGCTGAACACTGGCTTGAGTACTACAAGGCGACCTGGACGGGAATTTCAGGTGACAGGCATTACAAGAACGCACCGATGTATAAGTTTGACATGGTGGATAACGCGTGGCTTGAAGAGCATATCATCAACGGACATGGGGCTCTCGGGGAGTTGTACCCGAAGCTTACTTATATAATGGAAGGAGATACCCCTTCATTTTTATGGCTGATCAACAACGGCCTGGGTAGTGCAGTTAGTCCCGCTTACGGCGGATGGGGCGGTCGTTATGATTTTTTCCAATCTTACGCCGAGAATGGCAAGATCTGGACAAACACCATTTACTCGGTCGATGCTGTCACCCTTCAAGACGGACAAACGTATGCTTCTGATCAGGCTACGATCTGGCGTTGGCGCGAGTCCTTTCAGAATGATTTTGCCGCAAGAATGGATTGGTGCATTGCCGACCGGGCTGCAGCAAATCACAATCCTGTGCTGGTTATCGGAGAAGACAGTTCAAAAGACGTTATACACATAAAAGCAAAACCAGGACAAAAGTTAAAACTTTCCGCAGGCCGCTCGTACGATCCCGATAAGAACAACTTGTCATTCCTATGGTTTGTTTATAGGGAAGCAGGACGTTTTACAGGGAACTTTTCACTGGCTGAAAATGCTCAGGCGACCGTCCAGCTTGAAATTCCATCCATTGGAGAGGGTGAAAGCCTTCATATCATCTGCCAGGTGAGAGATGACGGCGTTCCGTCCTTGTTCAGCTACAGGAGAATAATCATTTCAAATTAACGCGTGGCCCCTGCGCCCCGTAATGTGTCCGTCGAAGGCCAGATACTCACGATGCCATAAAAAAAGCCTCACCCTTTCGTGAGGCTTTTTTATTGAACGCGTTCAAGCATTAAAGCTCGCGGATTTTGATATTCCTGAACCAGACTTTGTCGCCATGGTCCTGGAGGGCGATATGCCCCCGCCCTTCACGGCCGAATCCTTTCATCGGTGCGAATTTGCTCTTCTGTATCATTGCGTCCCACTCGGGACTTCCAATCTGATACTCCACAACCTTTTTGTCATTGAGCCAATGTTCCACATGCCCATCCTTCACCAACAGTCTTGCAGTGTTCCACTCGCCGGCAGGCTTAACAGCCGGAGTGGAAAGCGGTATCAGGTCGTACAATGCGCCAGCCTGGCGATTCCCGTTCACTCCCTGTTTCGCGTCGGGATGCCTTTCATCATCCAGAACCTGCATTTCCGGTCCGCTGTTATAAGTGTTGCGATAAACGGTGTCTTCGGATACATGGTACATGATGCCACTATTTCCTCCCTCTGATATTTTCCAGTCTATGGAAAGTTCGAAGTTCTTATACTGATCTTTTGTAATGAGATCACCTCCCCGCTCGCCGGCAAAAGCGATCGCACCATCCTCTACTTTCCAGGCGGAAGGAACTTCGTCCTTGCGAAACCCCTTGAAATTTTCCATCGATTTCCCGTCGAACAGAAGCTTTCATCCCTGCTCTTTCTCCGACTGCGTCAACGTATTTTCCTGATTATCCGGATTTTCGGTTTGAGGGTCAACGCTATTATTTGCCTTTTGCGTGCATGCGGCCATCAGCATGGCGCATAGCAGCACCGTGAACGACATTTTCCAAATAGTTGTATTCTTCTTCATTGCGATCTGTTTAGGGCACCAAAGTATAAAATTATTTCGAAACGCGGTAGGTCACGTAGCGCAGAATCTGCCAAGTGTTCCCAGCAGGCTGCTTTTTCTGATAGTTCAAATAAAGGCGACAAAGTTTTCGTTACATTCGGCATTATAATAACGACCAACATTGTGCAGGCAAGCCATTGATGTCCACAACCTGCGCAAGTTCAGGTTTGGTGCTCAATGTTGTTGGCAACCATCATCAGCGGAGAGGAATCATGAAGCGGAGTATCTCGTTCATAATTGATCATTGGTTGTGTGAATATTTACATTTGTTTATCCCGCGAAATGAAAAAGCTTTTCAATAAACTCGCAAGTACGACAATCTTATACGCAGTGCTGCTCCTTGGTGCGGCCGGTTGTGAAAAGGGGGAACATGCTACTGAAGTCGAGCAATGGACAACTTATGAGATCAGGTTTGAATCAGAAAAGTCGTATACCAATGGTTACACAGACGTGGATGTATGGGTCCGGTTCGTCAACGATGCTCAGGACACTCTTGTGCGTCCTTCCTTCTGGGACGGAAGCAATGTCTGGAAAGTTCGTTTTGCTCCGCCGGATTCAGGACACACATGGAACTGGGAAAGCTATGCGTCGGTAGGCGACAAAGGTTTAATTGGGAAATCCGGGACACTGCGCTCGGTGCCTTATACTGGAAAGAACACACTGTTAAGAGATGGTCTGTTGAGAATGTCGCCGGGAAAACGAAATGTCGTCCATGCAGACGGGACACCCTTTCTCGTTGTCGGTGATACACCCTGGTCCATCCCATTTCGCGCAACGCCCTCCCAGGTGCTGACGTATGCAAAAGACCGCAGTGGAAAGGGATTCAACACCGCGTTACTCTTGTCCTTACAACCCGACAAATTCGCGAAAGGCCCTGAAGCGCGCAACACGGTTTTGGGATTTGATGCAGCATTTGAAGATCTGCCCGAGGGCCATCTCAATAAACTCAAGCCGGATTATTACCAGACACTGGATTCTATCGTTGCAATATTGATCGATCATGAGTTAGCGCCTGTCTATGCTCCGTTCGCCCACGGTTATGGATGGAAGGGCGAGACCGCCATTGGTTCTGAAGCTGCACCGGACGAATATGCGAGGTATTGCAGGTACCTCGTGGCGCGTTATGGAAGCGCGCCTGCGTTGTGGCTGGTGAACCTCGATGGCAATGCGCTGGCTCCGGGTGTAAAACCCGGCGGGGAAGCCATTGAAAAGTGGGATGCGTACAGCCAGCCCGTTGGATTGCACTACAGTCCTTATGACGACTGGCTTGCGTCGTGGGCAAAAGGAGACAGCACGTGTTGCTTCCATTTCAACAGGAATTACCAGGCGGAACCGTGGCTGGATTTTCAGTGGGCGCAAACCGGACACGATGGCCTCCACTTGTATCACAAGGTGTCGCGGATGTATGAGAACAAGCCTACCAAAGCCAGTATGAATGGCGAATCCACTTACGAAGCAATGGGAGAAGGAAAACTCGGTTTGGGATGGTGGCAGGGCGAAGATGCATGGAACCAGTTAATGAACGGCGGAACGATGGGTGTGATCTACGGCGC
>CBFGXV010000387.1:0-3901 GCA_965652755.1 uncultured Chryseosolibacter sp.
GCATTGCCAGGCTGGTGTTGCTGATCTCGTCGAGGAATATCGTTCCGCCATCCGCCGTCTGGAAAAAGCCTGCGCGCGTCTCTACGGCGCCGGTGAATGATCCTTTCATGTGCCCGAACAATTCGCTCTCGAGTAATGAATCGGGGATGCCTCCGCAGTTTACGGGTACAAACGGCGCCTTCGACGTCTTGCCCCCATAGTGGATCGCACGCGCGACGAGTTCCTTTCCCGTGCCGCTCTCGCCGGTTATCAGCACCGTTGCCTCCGTCGTTCTTACTTTGTTGATGGCGTGATAAACCTTGTACATTTCGGCGGATTCTCCGATGATCCCGAAATCCTGGTGAAAGGTGTCGGCGGGTGTCTTGCGCGAGCGCCGTGTTTTTTCAAGAACGCGGTCGACGGCAGCGAACAGTTCCTTGTCGGTAAATGATTTCACAAGATACTCCTCGGCTCCAATGCGGATTGATTCAATGGCGCCTTCGATGGAAGGGAACCCGGTCACGACCAGAATGCCAACTCCCTTATAGTTTTCTGAAACATGCCGCACGAGTTGAAATCCGTTTTCCTCAGGCATCTTGAGATCGGTGATGACCAGATCGATGTCGACGGATCCAAGAATTGTCAGCGCGGATTGCACACTGCTCGCAGTAGACACATGGTAGCCAATAGACTCCAGGTTGCGTTTTATCAGCTCTACTGACTCAGCTGAATCGTCAACAACAAGTACCCGCACGGGGGCTGTATCTTTCTTTTTCATCTCTCGTTCATTTTTCCTTCGCCTGCTTCAATGGAAGCAGGACTTCGATTCGCGTTCCCTTGCCGGGCTGGCTGCTCACCTGGATCTTTCCTCCGTGCGCGACAATAATTCCCTGGACGACTGACAGCCCCAGGCCTGTGCCCTGTCCTACAGGTTTCGTCGTGAAAAACGGCTCGAAGATCTTTTTCCTTACGTCGGGTGTCATGCCATGGCCTGTGTCCTGCACGGAGAGACTGACGCCGTCACCCTTGTTCTTTGTGGCAATGATCAGTTCGCCCCCTCTTGGCATCGCGTGAATAGCGTTGGTGATGAGATTGACGAGCACCTGGCTTATTTGTACTTCGTCTGCCTGGATAGGGGCCAACGATTCGTCCAATCGCTGGATGATCGTCACCTGGCGCCCGACGAAACGCACGTCTATAAAATACAGGATGTTGGATACGATGTCGTTGAGGTTCAACCATGTGATCTGCCGCGGCATCTGCCTGGAGAAGATCATCAGTTTCTTGATGATCTCTCTTGTGTAAAGGGATGCTTTTACGATACGTTCGATGTCTTCGCTTTGTTGATCGCTCAGTCCTCCCGTTTTTTTTATGAGCTGTGCAAATCCGAGTATTCTGCCCAGTGGCTCGTTCAGCTCATGCGCGATGCCGGCCGATAATTCGCCGACAAACGCCAGCCTCTCGACATGCTGCAGCTGCATCTGTAATTTTTGTTTCTCATCCTCGGACTCAATCCTCTTGAGTATCAGCGAAAATTCGCGGGCGACCGTCCTGATCAGCCGGCGCTCCTCCGTGAGGAACAAATGATCTCCGCCTTTTCTTTTCCTGTATCCGACGACGACCTCTCCGCGCTTTTTGTTTCCTCCCATGAGCGGAGAAGCGATGGTCGCGATGGATTGTTTGAAGCCCGGTGTGGAAGAGACAGTGCCGTCGATGGTGATGGATACTTCCGCCGCCTCCGGATATTGCATCGCAGAGGGAAGGATCGTCAGCGCCTTGCTCACAATGGCGGTGAGATCATTGTCGGCTTCCCACGCTATCCGAGACAACTCGTAAAGGCACTTGAGTTCCTTTACGCGCTCTCTTAATTGTATGTCTGGGTTTTGCATGGCGGAGCTTTCTGCAAAGGTAACAGGTCTGCGGAACAAATGGCGGAGATGCCTCTTAAAATCACATCACTGGTGGGTAAAAACGCCCGGCAGGGGAGAAATTACCCACTGGAGGCGGATGCCATCACCGTTTGCAGAAGACTGGCGGTGGTTTTATCTGGCATGGATACTGTAATGTCAAATCGTTTGAATTAAATTATGGAAAAGACAATGTTTATCACAGTTAATGATTATCAGCGCATCACCGGATTGATTGAGTTTGCTGCGCTTCAGAACAAGAACCGCGAGATTGCAGACCGGTTAATGAAAGAGCTTAAATACGCGAAGACGTTTCCCCAGGATAAGATCTCGGACAATATCGTAACGATGAACTCTCGCGTCCTGTTGCGCGATGTCGCAAGCGGCCGTGAGGTGGAAGTCACCATCACTTACCCGCAGGATGCTGACAGCAGGGAACAAAAGATCTCTGTATTCTCGACTATTGGCGTTGCCCTGCTCGGCTGTCGCGAGGGAGACATAACATCCTGGCGTGTACCGGGGGGCATCGGACGATTCAAGGTGGAGAAAGTGTTATATCAGCCGGAGGCAGAGGGTCACTATTATCTGTAGCAGCGGGGAAATAAACATTCTACTCAACCGTTCGTTATATAGTATAGCTTTACGAAAATAATTTATAGATCCATGATGAATTTGTTTTTGAGATCAAAAGGCCCCGCCTTGCGAAATGAGCTTATCTGCTGCGCTAATCCGTCCGCCAATAGTACTTCTTCAGATCGGACTATCCCGGTCTTCCGATACCCCGTCCGTTAGTGGCCTGTCGATCTGATCGGCAGAACTAACGGAGCATGACAACCACTTTTTTAAATTATCGTACTAGTTGGAAGATTAAAACTTTTTTTGTTCATGAAGGGAAGGAATTTTAAACAAGGCATGCTGGCGTATAGCAAAGTGATTCTTAGAAAAATGAGCTTTAGTAAGAAATTGTTTCTCAAGGAGTATCGCAAATCTCTTTCGTGGCTCGGGCCGGAAGAGCAGACAGAGCTGAAAAAATGGGTGCGCGATTCAAAAAATAATGAAGTAAGCGCCACACAGTGACTTTACGTTAATCGCATGCGGACAGTGTCAGGCCGCATTGATTTTAAGATTTATCAGATGATCATCTTGACGACGCCCATTTTACTGGTGGCGCTTCGCCTTTGGAATACCCTGGACCATGTTTGGGGTATTTCTTTTTAATTCCCTTCCGTCCAACAGCGCCACCCGGCAAGAACTTTATCCCGACCACGAGTCGCAGGCCGGTTAAAAAAATATCCTTGAAACACCGCATTAAGCCCGAATGATGGTAAATTGAGGGCTCATTTTATCTCAAGGACTTAAATCATCTGAAGTGCTCGTTCCCTCTGTAAAGAATCTGATATTCGATCTCGGTGGTGTTATACTGGATCTTTCCGTCGACCATACCCTGCAATCCTTTTCCCGCCTTTCCAACATGCCGAAGGAACGGGTTCAGGAGGTGTACGTGTCGGAACGTGGATTTCTGGATTACGAAAAGGGTATGATCGACGATGCAGCTTTCCGCGATTTCGTCAGGAAGACTTTTTCTATTTCCGCCGACGATAACGCGATCGATGATTGCTGGAACGCAATGCTTCGCGGGCTCCCCACCATGAAGCTGGAATTATTGATGCGCCTTCAGAATGAGTTCAGCGTTTTCCTGCTTAGCAACACAAACGCCATTCACCTTCATCATATCAATAACATCATGCTGCCGGAAGGCGGGCACCAAAGGTCACTCGATGACTACTTCCATAAGGCGTACTATTCTCATCGCATGGGTAAGCGCAAGCCTGACGCCGAGATCTTCGAGCAGGTACTGGAGGAAAATCACCTGATCCCCGAACAGACTCTTTTCCTCGATGACTACGCCATCAACATAGAAGGTGCAAAGGCGCTCGGGATCAAGACAGTACATGTTACCTCGCCGAACCTGATCCTGGATTACTTCCATGCATAGGGAACAGAAACGTATTCTT
>CBFGXV010000388.1:0-3901 GCA_965652755.1 uncultured Chryseosolibacter sp.
GGCGGAGGTGCGATCAATGGAGCAACGAACGCGGTAGTGGCCGACATCAGTGAGCACAACAAGGGGGCGAACCTGAGCCTGCTTGGGGTGTTCTTCGCCATCGGGGCACTCGGCATGCCCTCTGTGCTCGGCTTGCTTGAGAAGAAATTCCCCTTTGACGCGATCGTCTCTGTTATCGGATACATACCACTCGCCGTTGCGCTGCTTTGTTTTCTCACGCGATTTCCGGCCCCGAAGCAGGTCAAAGGCAATCCGTTCGCACAAGGTGTGTTTCTCATGAAAGAAGGCATCCTCATCAGTATCGGATTCTTTCTGTTCTGCGTCAGTAGCTTTGAGGCTATTATCAACAACTGGACGACAACATACCTGTCCCAACAATTGTCAGTTGAACGCAGCCAGGCCCTTTATGCGCTGTCCCTTTACGTTGTGGGCATGGCGGTGATGCGGATATTGCTCGGAAGCGTGTTTCGGAATCTCTCCGCGCAGCGGATCCTGCTCCTGTCCTTTTTCTTTTTGCTCGCGGGATGTCTGTTGCTGCGCGCGCCAGGCAGCTATGGTGCGGCGGTGGCGGGGCTGGTATCCATTGGCGTTGGCCTTGCCTCCGGGTTCCCCGTGATGCTTGGCATGGTCGGTAACATTTATGCGGCGGCATCCGGTACGGCATTCAGCATTGTACTCACCATAGCCCTCGTCGGAAACATGCTTATAAACTTCACGATGGGGGTCATCGCCGAAAAACACGGGGTGGCCCATCTCACAACGGTCGCCTTTGTGCTTTTGGGCGCAATGATTTTGCTGTCCGTCCGCATTCTGAAAAAAACAAAATTACAACACGTATAAAATCCAAATCAATTTATGCTAGCAAAACAATGGCTTAACAACACGCGAGAAGTTATGTCGCGGATCGAAGAAACTCAGATGGAAAATATCCGCAAGGCTGCGGAGGTGATGGCCGACAGCATAGAGGCAGGAAGGTGGGTGCATACCTTCGGTTGCGGGCATGCCACCATTCCTATTGAAGAGATGTATCCGCGGATAGGCGGGTTCGTCGGCTTCCATCCCATCATCGAATTGCCCCTGACTTTCTTTACGCGCATCACGGGGGAAATGGGCGTGCACCAGTTCCTGTTCCTCGAAAGAGTAGAAGGTTACGGCGTGGAGATCATGAAGGGATATAACTTTGACAAGCGCGATACCATGTGGCTGTTTTCCCATTCGGGAATCAACAACGTGAACATCGACATTGCCATCGAATCAAAAAAGCGCGGGATGAAAGTCATCGCTTTCGGTTCCGCCGCGGAAGCCAAAGGAAAGCAATCGCGACACTCAAGCGGAAAGACCATCTTTGATGTAGCTGACATGGTAGTGGATACCTGTGCGCCCCTCGGTGATTCTTCCGTCCCGCTGAAGAATCACCGCGACAAGGTCGGGCCCGTTTCCACCATGGCCTTTGTCACCTGTGTGTGGATGACCGTTACTACGGTGGCGGAGATCCTCGCAGACCGCGGGGTGAAATTGTTCATACATCCGTCACACAACGTACCCGGAGATACGACCGCCAAACAAAGGGTCGAAGATGCGCTCTCGGAATACAAGCGCAGGGTAGCCGGTGTCTGATGGTATAGAAAGTAATTCCTTATTCCATAAAAATAAAAGTCAACCTGGTGCAGGTTGACTTTTTTATGTCTTGCGATCCGGAAGATCTTCAACCGGTCGGAGCAAATACTTGAGGTCGCCTGGATCAGTCGCGGCGGTCGTCCAGGTTGGATGCGTCTGTAGAAGTAGCTGCAGGCGTGCTCTTGCGCGAGCTATCGGTGTCCTTGTGGACTTCTTTGATACCATCTTTGAATTCACGAACCCCTCTGCCGAGACCTTTCATGAATTCAGGGATCTTGCGCGCGCCGAAAAAGATTAGGATGACCAGACCGATCAGCAGCATTTCCTGCATTCCGAGGCCCATAAATAATAGTATCGAATTCATAGTCGTTGGTTTAAATCAGAACAAAAGTTACGTCAAAATAATTTAATCCTGCTAAAAGAGGTCCTGCGGCCTGTTGTAGCCATTTCCGGTTCGAATCGGCATTCCGGCGGCTTCGTATAGCAGCTGCATCCTGTTACCCGGAATACAAACCTACAATTTTTGTCCCACAATTTTCTTTTTTATGAAGGTTATGAAATTCTCTGGCTTCAGAATGCGGATCTCGTCAATGAGACCAAGGGTGAACCTGCCGACTCCTTCGAAATTCGCTACGGGGCCATGAAACAGGTAATGGCCTTCTTCCTTCGTGAGGTAAGGGAGCGCCAGGGGAAATTCCTCGCGCAGCAACAGGTAGGCGCGGAGGCTCAGTTCGAGGGTCACCCAGGTGCTTGCATCCCCGGTAAAACCGAATATATCAGTCTGATTCTTCTGGTGAAGCGATTCGAACGCAAATGGTTTGTTAAATGCGATCACTTCCCCGATGCGGTCGAGTTTAAATTGTTTGCACACTTTATCGGAAGTATCCAGGGCCATGATCGATTGATAGTTGTCGCCAAAATGAATGGGCTCTACCAGTCGGTCGCGGATCTCGTTGCTGTGTGCTGAATGGTAGTTCTTGAGCACCACCTGTTGTTTGTTGCTGATGGTCTCCGCGAGTTGTTCTACAAATTTTCCGAGGCGCGCTTTCAGGAAGAGGCGTGGCATGCTGTCCATTTCGGAATTGAGCGAGAGTTTCTTCAACAGGATGTTGCGCAGCGGGTTGTCGTCCGCCCCGGATTGAATCAGTTTTTTTATCAGCCGTGTTTCCTCCACTGAGAACTGCGCTTGTGAAGGATCGTCGTCAGAGGTGATGATAAAGTAGCGGTTGTCGAAATCCTTTTCGACGAGAAAGTCGACTTCCTCGAGAAGGTTGATGTACCGGTAGATGGTTCTTTCACTTGTGTCAAATCTTTCCGCAAGTTGTTTGATTGTCCAGTGTCCGGCCTTCAGAACCGCGATGATCTGAAAGAGCCGCAACAGTTTGGCCTGAGGGATAATGGATTCGGATTTGCGGGTAGATCTTTTTGCACTCATTTACCGGAAAATTACTTAAAAAAATCCAGCCCCAAAGCCGTTTGTGACCGTATCGCGCCGAAACATACACAACGCCGGGCCTGTGCGGTGTCTTTCCCCAAAGTGTGGCAAGTCACTTCTTCAGCAGGCTGGCTAATCGTTGGCGGAAAAATAATCTGGCCCGTTTACTTTCCTTTTGCCCGGCGGATAAACATCTACGCGTTGAGTGACAGCCTGATTTTTTGATTAAGCACAAAGATCATACATCCGGTCAGGACTGAATTTTATTTTGAATAATTTTACGGGTAAACATATCCTATGACCAGGCAGATTTTCGCGGCGGAGATTAATTTCGAAGACACTCCTCTTCATGTTCGCGAGAAGTTTTCCTCGAACGAAAAAAATGTAAAGCGCTTGTTGCTTTCCTTCAGGAAAAAAGTACACGAAGTTTTTATTCTCGCTAATCACCAGCGCTTTACGGTCTATATTCTTCACGAGAATCTCACACCGCTTACTGAATTTTTCCACGACGAGAATCCCCTTAAGGGATACGTTCAATATTATTATAACTCCGGCGAATCCGTTACACATCTCATGGCCACTGCCAGTGGGCTGCTCTCACCCGTCAAGGGCGAAGGTCGTATCCTTTCGGAGATCGTTCAATGTTACGAGTGGGCAGTTTCATGCGCCTGCGTCGGGATGACGCTCGATAATACACTGAGCAAAGCAATCGAAACCGGCAAGCGCGTGCGAACCGAAACAGCGATAGACAAGTTCTGTTCCTCGGTCATCGACGCGGGTATCGAACTGCTATACAATCGGCTTGAGAACCTGCACACCAGAAATTTCCTCATAATCGGCACGGGAAAG
>CBFGXV010000389.1:0-3899 GCA_965652755.1 uncultured Chryseosolibacter sp.
TGTAGTCATTACTGACGTAAATGTCCGGCCAGTTGTCGTTGTTTGCATCAGTCACCGTCACTCCCAATCCAAAGCCAAGGATGTTATTGATGGGAGCGGACGCCGCTGACCTCAACAACGACCTGAGGTCGGATATCATTACGCTCGATATGCTGCCTGAGGACAGTTATAATCAGAAGAAAATAATGGGGCCGGAGAATTATGAAAAATACAGGGAATTGCTTGCGGAAGGATTCTTCCCCCAGACGATGCGCAACATGCTTCATCTGAATCAGGGAAATTATTTCAGCGAGGTTGGCCAGTTGTCGGGAGTGTCGAACACTGACTGGAGCTGGTCTGTCCTTGCAGCAGACTATGACAACGACGGATGGAAGGATCTGATGATCACGAATGGGTACATGCGCAATTACCTGGATATGGATTTTCTGAGCTATATGGTGAGCGAGCAGGTTAATATGCAACAATCCAACAGGAACGTGGTGCTGCTTGAACTGATCAATAAGATGCCGCCTATCCAGGTCCGCAATTATTTCTACAAAAACAACGGCGATCTCACGTTTGAGAAAACGTCCGAGGCCTGGGGATTTGACAGGAGCACTGTGTCGAATTCGGCGGCGTACGGTGACATGGATAATGACGGCGACCTGGATCTGATCGTGTGTCACACGAACGAAGTAGCCAGTGTTTACCGGAACAACAGCGAGGTGCTGACGAATAATCACTACCTGAAAGTGAAACTTCGGGGAAAGGACAAGAACACCTTTGGCACAGGGTCAAAAGTTGTTCTATACCAGGAAGAAATGAAACAACAACAGGAGATGATCCCTGTTCGCGGGTTCCAGTCATCTGTAAATTACGAGCTCGTTTTTGGACTTGGGGGTAAGACCAAAGTCGACAGTCTAAGGATCACTTGGCCTGATGGATCCGTCCAGGTTTTAAAAGACATCGGGGCTGATCAGACACTGGTGTTGTCACAGACCGACGCGCGTCCCTTACCTGCACCCTTGCCGGCCCGACAAACTATTTTTTTAGAAGAAGGATCAAGCCTGCGTCCTGGATTCAAAGACCCTGCATCGGCGTTGCTCGACTTTAAACGCGACCGGATGATCCCGAACAATATTTCCAACTCCGGCCCCCGATTCGCCCTTGGGGATGTCAACGGTGATCGGCTGGAGGATATTTTCATTGCAGCGTCGAGAGGAAGTGAGAGTGCACTGTACCGACAGCTTTCTGATGGAACATTTGTAAAATCAAATGGTGCGCTTCCTGAAAGCAATGGATCTAACGATAAGGACGCAGTGTTCCTGGATGCCGACGGTGATGGCGATCAGGATCTTTACATTGCGAGCGGGGGCAATGAATTTGAGGATACTGCCGAACAGCTTCAGGACAGGTTACTGATCAACGATGGACGCGGTAACTTTAAACAGAATCCCGCAGCGCTGCCGCAGATGATTACCAGTAGCTCCACCGTTACCACCGGTGATTTTAACAGCGACGGCCATATCGATATCTTTGTCGGGGGCCGCTCCGTTCCCGGGAAATATCCGCTGGCGCCGCGCAGTTACCTTTTGAAGAACAATGGAAAAGGAACGTTTGAAGATGTGACAGAAAAATTTTGTCCGGCATTATTAAATCCCGGAATGGTTACGGACGCGCAGTTCGCCGATGTGAACGGGGATAAGTTCCCGGACCTGCTGGTCGTAGGCGAGTGGATGGAAGCACGCTTGTACTTTAACAAGGAGGGTAGAAGTTTTGATCTGGAATCGGATGCCTTCGGCGATGGAACTGCGGGATGGTGGCTGACGATCGAAGGCAACGACTTTGATGGCGACGGAGACACTGACTTTGTACTCGGTAATTTCGGATTGAACAACCAATACCATGTCGACGCAGAACATCCCGCAAAGCTTCTTTACAAAGACTTTGACAACAACGGATCAATAGATCCTATCTTTCATTATTACGTGGATGATACGCTCGCTTTCGCCTATAGCCGTGATGAACTCATCGGGCAGATCCCCGGAATGAAGAAAAAATTTGTGGATTACAACTCTTTCGCCGCCGCAGATTTCTCCGAGTATTTTTCAGGGGAACAGTTGGCGGGCAGCGACACGCTAACGGCCGGACTATTGGAAACTGTTTACATGCAGAACGATGGCAAGGGCAAGTTCACGATGAGAAAGCTTCCCGTCGAGGCGCAGTTTTCCCCGGTGCACGCGATCGCCTCTGCTGACGTGAACGGCGATGGACACCTTGATATCATTACTGGAGGCAATTTTACCCAGGCCCGCGTCAGCACAGGGCAGTGTGATGCGAATTACGGCATTGTTTTTCTCGGGGATGGCAAAGGGGCGTTCAGTACCCTGGACCCTGAGATGTCGGGTTTGAAAATTAGGGGAGATGTTCGTGATTTTTCTTTGATCCGGATCAAAGGCGAACTGTATTTGCTTGCGGGGAGAAATGGCGACTCAGTGAAAGTGTACAGGATACAACCGCAGAAAGCAGCTGCCAGCTCACTCGTTACAAACTGAGCATTGCCCGGAATTTGTGCTTTCGCGTCATTGCCAACCTCGGTGTTGTCTTATGTTGCGGTGTGCTATGTCTTTTCAGACGATCGCGGTTGACAATGTATTATTGGTTATTGATCGAAGTCTGAGAGCTGCTGATTGCTTTCTTTGATGGCATCTCCCTCGGGATGCGGTTCTTGAAGTCACCCAGCCACGGCCATAGCTTTTGCTCGTTGAGATCCACATCCACAATAACAACTTCTTTATCCGTCGTAGCTTGCTTTACGATCTTTCCCTCGAGGTCGAATACTGCTGAGACCATATCATAGGTAGAAGACACGAGGTAGACCTGGTTTTCGATGGCCCGTGCTTTTGCCAGCGTAACATCGCCCCCCCAGATGGGAAGAAGGATGACTTCCGCACCCTGTTGCGCCAGCGCGCGGGCAGGTTCAGGGAAAGTTACATCCCAGCAGATCATGATACCAATCCGGCCAAAGTCGGTATCAAATACAGGAAAGGAATTGCCCGGAGTGATACCGCCGTCGATCTCTTCCCTGGGCAAACTTGTCTTGCGGTATTTCCCGGCGAGGTTTCCTTTTCTGTCGATCAACACGGCAGTGTTGTAAACGACATCACCTTCTTTCTCCAGGAGCCCGGCAACAATGTAGAGGTTATTTCTCCGTGCGACTTCGCCCAGGTATTTTGTGGTGGGTCCGGGCAGGGTCTCGCTACCTGAAATATAATCGTGCTGCGTGCCGACGATCGTCGCTCCTTGGGGCAGGCACACGATATCCGCTTTCTGCGCGCCGGCTTTGTCGACAAGCGCGGCGAATACCTTGAGATTTTCTTCAGGGGATTTGCTGTTTCTCGGACGGTGGTGAACCGTTGCGAGGCGAACCATGCGCGGTTGAGGTTTTGTGGTTTTTTCAAATGACGTTTCTCCGAAATGCACGGCACCATCACCATCCCAGCGATAATGCAACTCAAGCTTTGCGTTCCTGGCCTCTTTCGGCGCCTGATATGATTGTTCGATGACACGCCATCCATCCCTGGTCTCTTTCATCAAAGTGGCTGGATATTCGCGGAAGCCCACGACCTTACCTGCCTCGTCCTGCCAGATCACTCTTGCCAGGATACTCCTCGCAGCTTCTTCAACGCCCGAAGACATGAAGTGCGTGCGAAAATGATAGTGCACTCCTGGCTCGGCCGGAACCACTTTAAACCAATAGCCCGCCGCGTGATCCTTTCCGCCACCGCGCAGGGAAAGCGTTGGCTTTCCGTTAAAGGTCACCTGCTTGTCTACAGATGCGACAGGTGCGATCTCGGGACGCTGGCTTTCGAACTTCCATTCAGAGGCCTGTTGCCCCGTTGCCTGGATGATGAGCAGGC
>CBFGXV010000390.1:0-3889 GCA_965652755.1 uncultured Chryseosolibacter sp.
CTCGTTCGCCCTGCTTAACTCCCTGCCATGAAAAGGTACCTTTTACTCGCATTCATCATTCTTATCTTTGTCTTTGAGGATCACGCGCAGGGGTTACGGGCAGGGGCTGCGTTCCGTATAATCACACCCGAGCCTTTGCTGCCTGTTTCCGGCGGGATCGGTACCCCGAAAAAAACGACTGAGAAAAAAGGTGAATTGTTTGCCCGGGCGATCGTCCTCGAGAAGAATGGTACCCGCATTGCCATTGTCAGCGTTGACAACCTGGGGTGGTCATCCGTCCTCGGCGACAGGTCCAGAAGACTCATCAAAGACATTCCGCCGGAGAACGTTCTGATCGGTGCGACACATACGCATAGCGCCCCCGATGCTTACGGGTTCCCGGATGCAAGCGGAAATTCGTATGCAGATCTTGAATATCTCGATGCGTGTGTTCGTCTCATAGCGGATGCGGTGAATGAGGCGGTGCAGAAACTTCAGCCAGCTTCTCTGAAGATCGGCGTAGGTGAAGCAAAGGGAAAGATCGCTTACAACTATTACGCGCCGGAATTATACGATCCGCGCTGTGGCGTGATCCAGGCTATCGCAACCTCGGGCAGGAATAAAGACAAAGTGATCGCAACGCTGGTGAACTATGCCATTCATCCGGAAGTATTGGGATCGGGGAGAGGAATACTTAGTCCCGACCTTTGCGGCCCGATGTATGATCGGATTGAGTCCACCGTTGGCGGTGTGGCGATCTTTATGAACGGCGCACAGGGCGGAATGGTCACGGCCGATGTGCGCCTCGGGGATGGCAAGGAGGCGAACACCTGGGAGGAATGTGTTCGTATAGGCACCCTGTTGGCCGATGAGGCCTTGCGTATTGTCAGTGAGGCAAAGCCGCAGAACGACCCGGCCATTCTGTGTGAGTCGAAGACAATTCAATTTCCGGTCGACTCCGAGATCATGCGCTATATCCTCCAGCATTCACCCTTGAAGATGACAACGGTCAACGGCAATGCCGTAGAGACAAGAGTCAATTACCTGCAGATCGGCACGGCCAAAGTATTGACAATCCCGGGAGAGGCCCTGCCAAACATCGGGTACTACCTGAAAAGAAAGATGAATACCGAACACGCATTTCTGTTCGGACTCACGAATGATGCATTTGGTTATATCCTGACCGAGGTGGATTTTAACAGCTTCAAACGTTATGACTATGTCACGCGCACCAGTCTCGGCGAGATGACAGGAGAGATATACATCCGCGAGGTTCTCGGATGGATGGAAGAAATGAAACCAGTTCAATCGAAATAGAAATATATCCCACGACCCATGAAAAGATATTTCAGCAGAATATACCGAGAGCACGAGAATGTTCGTCGCTGACAACGACGAGGTGTTTTTGGAATGATTTTAACAGTACACAGTAACTATATTAAAATACGAAAATTCGTGCACCGCAACAACTTAATCACAGATTGTATATTACCCGTTTCTTACACTGGCACGTCGCAATTCAAATGCAGATTGCTTTTGGTTGCGGTCATAGCAATGATCAGTTGGGGCTGCGAAAAGGCAGACACCACCGTAAGTCAGGAGGATATTTCGAAGACCATTATTTTCCCTTATCAGGAGGATCATGTTCATGGATCGACCATTGTTGAGCTACCCGATGGCGACCTGCTCGCAGCATGGTTCCAGGGCTCGGGCGAACGATGGGCCGATGACGTAAGGATCATGGGCGCGCGCCTGCAGCAAGGAGATACCGTGTGGTCCGATACTTTTCTCATGGCGGATGTGCGTGGATTTCCCGACATTAACCCTATTCTTTTTATGGATAAGAAAGACAGGCTGTGGCTGATGTGGTATCCTGTGTTGGCAAATCAATGGGAGACGTCGATCCCGATGTATCGCATCAGCGAAAAGTACGACACCGACGCCGCGCCTGAGTGGATATGGCAGGATATTTTGTTTGTAAAAGGGGGAGATAAAACCGAGCGCGGCATTCAGCCGGGCGACACCTTCGTGCAGCAAGTAGCCACCCAGTTGAAAGAGTATGAAACCTACCTGAAGGATTCACTCATTCACCGGATGCCGGATAGCATACGTCCATTCGTATCGCGCGAGTGGGAAAAGTACAAGGCCAGGCTCGACAGCCTGTCACGCGGCCGCAACTTGATCCGCAGCGGAAGAATATTTGAGAACGGCAAGGAAACATCGGCCGAGCTTGGCTACCCCCTGACGCGAAGGATCGGATGGCAGACAAAGAACAAAGCAGTATTCAGCGGTGAGCGTATGATCGTACCATTGTATTCCGACGGCCTGGATTGCACGCTCTTCGCCTTGACAGACGACGGCGGACAGAACTGGCAGTTCAGTAATCCCGTCCTGGGGGGTGCGGGAATCCAGGCGACGATCGCTTTCAAAAAGGATGGCACCCTCGTTGCATACCTCCGCGACAACGGACCACCGCCGCAGCGTATGCAACGGACAGAGTCGCGGGACAACGGGCTCACGTGGACGATTCCCAAGGATGACATCCTTCCGAACCCCGGAGCCGGTTTTGATATGGTGACGCTGAGCACCGGTGAATGGCTTATCGTTTTTAATGATCAGGAAGATGGCCGCTATGACCTTACGGCAGCGATCTCGTCCGATGATGGAAAGACGTGGAAATGGAAAAAACAGATCGAGCACGATAGCAGTCAAGAAAATCCTGCATCCAGCCACTATCCCTCCGTGATCGAGGGCAGAGATGGGCAGATACATGTTGTCTACAGTTTCCACCGGAACAATGGCAAGCCTAAAAAGACGATCAGGCACGCCACGTTCCCCATCTCATGGGTAAAAGAATGATCCAGGCCATGAGACAGAACAGGCAATTGATATTGAGTATTCTCGCGGTCGGCATGGCGCTCGGTACCGCATGGGCTATACGCGGGAGGTTTGGCCACGAGCAGGGAGCGGCCTGGGCGGGTGCCATCGGGGCGCTGGCGCTGCTTCTCGTGGCGAAAAGAACCGATTGGTATGCCAAGGCCTTCCGGATCACGATGGCCGCGGCTTTTGGATGGGGTATCAGTGGTGTGATGAGCTACGGTGTGATCGTGGGCTATGGGCGCGGCACTGACTTCGTCAACGTGTACTATGGATTGGTGATGCTTTTTGTACTGGGTATCCTGTATGGATTTATCGGCGGCGGCCTATTCGGACTTGCCCTCATAGATTCGAAAGCAAACAGGATCAAGTGGCACAGCGTGATCACGGAGATGATCGCTATTGGCGTGTTGTTCTATGCAGTGCTGATCGATCAGCTGGGATGGCTGATGACGCCGCCGCGTTCGGAGGCATGGGCCGCATGCCTCGGGGCAGCGGTCGCATTGGCGTGGTACATCAAACGCAACAGCTATTACGCTGTGATGAAGGTGGCAGGGTGGTCAGCGCTCGGTGCCGGGTTCGGATTCGCATTCGGAAACTTTCTCCAGGTAATGGGAAATGTCAGTGGCGTCGGTTTTAACTTCTGGAATGTGATGGAATACTCCATCGGCTTCTTCGGAGGCATCGGTATGGCCTATGGTACGTTCACGTCACCCTGGGTGGTGACTGAAGAAAAAAAGACGACCGGATCGGACGTGCTCCCCATTCTTTTCGTAGCACTGTTTATTCCGTTCGTTGTATGGGATCAGAGCTTCGTTACAGACCGGTTTAAATTTATTATTGACCAGGGAGGTGCCGGCTCAACTGTTTTTTTCTTCAAAGTGATCGCCATTGTTGCGATTCTTCTCGTCGCAGCGCTAACGTTGATCAGAAATTCCTCAACCCACGAAGTGGGTGAAAGTCACAGATCCGTGCGCCTTTTTTTTATTCTCTACACAGGATTGTATATCTTTCTCAGCTTTTTGGTGACGGG
>CBFGXV010000391.1:0-3867 GCA_965652755.1 uncultured Chryseosolibacter sp.
ACACTTGCTGGTAATTCAATATTTGACGCGGATGGAGCAGGGTCGGCGGTGTTTACCCTCGTTTCTACTAGCGATGATCCGACTTTGACCTGCGGCAAGACCGTAAAGCTGGACATCAGTGATGTCAAAGCTGGAGCGTATAGCTTGGAATTGTCGGAATTCGAGTCTTTTAGTAATGATGTCGAGATTTCTTTTTACGACCAGTTCACAGACACCAGGCTTGATGCGAGAGAGCAGAGTATTTATGATTTTGAAGTGACTACCGATTCTGCAAGCTTCGGGCCGGAGCGGTTCAGCGTTTTATTTTCGTATAAAACGCCTGCGGAAGCATTGGTAGATTTCCCGTCAGAATTATGCAACGGACAGGAAGCAATTATCCAGATACAAAATTCAGAGCCATATGTCAGCTACGCGGTGTATCGCGATGGCGAGGCGGTTACAGAAGCGGTCAATGGCAATGGGGGATCGCTTAATATCCTTCTCGATGGTGCGTTATTATCGCCCGGTGAAAATGGTTTTGCTCTTCGCTATTCGCCTTCCGACTGCAGTTCAATGATCTCGTCTAAACAGATCAACATTAGTTCTCTGGGACTTCCGCAACTGACAACGTCCGATGGATCTCATTGCGGAAAAGGAAGTGTTTCAATAACGGCTTCCGGTGGTGGGGAGGGGAATTATCGCTGGTATGAAACGGAAACGGATGAGACGGGGATTTCCGGCGCAACATCGGCTACTTATAATACTCCCGTTTTGGATAAAACAAAAACATATTACGTGTCTGCTGTGAATGCGCTGGGTTGTGAAGGTGAGCGAAAGGCTGTCAGCGCCGTAATTAATCATTACGCCGAAATACTCATTTCTGTCAATGACGATCAAACTATCTTAACCTCCAGTTATGAGACGGGCAATCAGTGGTATTTTAATGGAGAAAAAATCGGAGGTGCCACTGGAAGAACTGTGGAAGTAGATAAAACGGGTCTTTATGAAGCCGAGGCATCCATGAATGGTTGTACGACACGGGCCGGACGTGAAATGATTGTTTTGGGTATGGAAGAAACCCCTGGCAGCGGAGTCAGTTTCTTTCCTAACCCTATTACGGACAAGGTTACCATTCAGTTACGGCGAACGGACGCTGAGACCAGAGCGTTGGTCTATTCTTCATTTGGTCAGCTCTTAGGCGCGATCGACTTGACATTGGATGGAGATAAATTAACCGGTGAATTCAATTTTCAGGATCAGCCGGCAGGACTCTATATCGTGAGGTTAAAAGAGGGAAGTAAGACCATCAATTATAAGATCGTTAAAAAATGAAAAATATAGTCCGGGGAAAGATAATCACGATACTTACTTTATTTCTATTCTGTTGCGGGATGTGTTTCACCTGCTATTCCCAAGTCGTGGATGATCCGGGAGGCGGATCGGATCCTGATGCGGTCCCTATCTCCGGAATTGAATGGTTGCTTGTCGCAGGTGGTATGTTAGGTGCCAGAAATATCTACAAGCGTCTTAAAAAAGACTGAGCGTTTAGTTTGTAAGTGTGCAAGTGTAATTGAAGTAGTTGACTATCAGCCTGAACTCCACCTAATGTTTCAATATTCGGTCATCAAATGGGTCTACAGCCTGCGCATCCTTCCCCGCTGGGTGATTATTTTAATTGATCTCACGTTCATCGCGTGTTCTGCTGTTATCGGCTATTTACTTCGCTTTAACTTCGACCTTCCAGAAATTCAGCGCAATAATTTTGTTTCCGGTGTATTCCTTACCATGGCGTGCGGCCTCATCGCGATCATGATGAGCGGTAGCCATCAGGGAATCATTCGCTACACTGGTTTACAGGATGGGGTGAGGATATTTTTCACAGTGATATTAAATTCCCTTCTCGTTTGCGGAATGAATCTGATCTATTTTGCAAACACGGGTGATAATCTAATCCCTTATTCTGTCGTTTTAATCTCTTATTTAGCATCCTTTCTGTTTTTGTTCAACTACCGGTTGTTGATTAAATACATTTTTTCCTTTTACAACAAGGGCGTTATCAAGAATTCAAAGGTCATGATCTTCGGCTCGGGCCAGACTGGATTGATAACGAAACACGTCATCGATTCATCACCTTCGTCGCGGGTGTATGGTTTTGTAGAGGATGACCGGAGAAAGGTTGGTAAAGTCATAAACGGTTCTAAGATCTATTCGGCGAATCACGAGAGCCTTGAGCATCTTTTCATAAACCTGGGCATAGATGAACTTATTATTACCGTAAAAACCCTGTCGGTCGAACGCAAGAACCAGCTTGTTGACATCTGTCTCCGGCACAGGGTTAAGATCAGGATTGTACCACCGGTCGACCGCTGGGTAAAAGGCGAGCTGAGCATCAATCAAATCAAGGAAATTCACATCGAAGACCTGCTCGAACGCGATGCGATCAAACTTGATAATCCGCAACTAAAGAATGGTTTTCACGGAAAATGCATTTGCATAACCGGCGCTGCCGGATCAATCGGGTCCGAGCTGGTAAGACAAATCATTCACTATCATCCGAAGGCATTGGTACTCGTTGATCAAGCCGAATCCCCGTTGTTTGAGATTGACAGAGAAATGAAAGCTTTGGAGCTTGATGTTAACATCATCTCCTATGTCGCTGACATTTCCAACGTTGAGCGTATGGATTCGATACTACATGGTCATAAACCGAGTGTAATCTTCCATGCGGCGGCATACAAACACGTTCCCATGATGGAGAACAATCCTTCCGAGGCCGTAACGTGTAATATCCTGGGCACAAAGAATCTCGCCGACCTGGCTGTGAAGCACCGGGTTGAAAAATTTGTGATGATCTCCACGGACAAGGCTGTCAATCCCACTAATGTGATGGGATGTTCCAAGCGCATTGCGGAGATCTACGTTCAGTCGCTGAACAACCACCTTGATAATCTCAGGGGCTCCCATACCTCTTTTGTCACTACGCGCTTTGGCAACGTCCTCGGTTCCAATGGATCCGTCATACCAATTTTTAAGAAGCAGATCGATCATGGAGGTCCAATAACGGTTACGCATCCGGAAGTGACGCGGTATTTCATGACCATACCTGAGGCTTGCCAGCTAGTTCTCGAGGCGGGTATAATGGGCAATGGCGGTGAGATATTTCTTTTTGACATGGGTCAATCGGTCAAGATCCTTGACCTCGCTCGGAAAATGATCCTGTTGTCCGGTCTAAAACCAGGTCAGGACATTGACATTGTGTTCACAGGTTTGCGCGATGGCGAGAAGTTATTTGAAGAACTTCTGAATCAAAGTGAAAACACGGTACCTACTCATCATGAAAAGATCATGATCGCGAAGGTCCGCGAATACCAATACACAGAGATCAACAGCTATGTAGAGTTATTCAATGATCTTGTCATAGACAAAAATGAGCTGAAAATGGTTGCGCTGATGAAGGAACTTGTTCCGGAGTTCAGGAGTAACTATTCCAGGTTTGAGATACTGGATGAGGCGGTTGGGAGTTAATGCAGGTTCAATACCGTTAAAATGCAGGTTTAATACCGTCCAATACCGTTCGTTTGAATGCAGTTTTAATACCGTTTAAATGCAGGTTTAGTCCCGTCTAATGCTGTTTGATGCAGTAAATAATGCAAGGACGAAGATAATGTGATGCAAGACAGATCGCATACCGTCTAAACTGAAGATCGAATACGGTTGCATTGAGACCTTGCACCAAACGGTATTAGACGGTATTAAACGGACAACTTCGGCAGGCCTTTGGAGAGAAGTAAGTAGTACGTGTGCGGACAGACCTACTACCTGTAAGACGCGCGGCGTTTGCGGTTGTAAATTTTTCTTTGACCTCCAAGCTGATATGAGAGAAAGTAT
>CBFGXV010000392.1:0-3866 GCA_965652755.1 uncultured Chryseosolibacter sp.
CTATTATTTCATCAACCAGCATATTTGCGGCGCGTCCTCCACCCGGGTGCCAGGCAGGAGTATTTCCAATCGTGTGCGCTTTTACCTTGATGTATCGGGCTGGCCGCGGCTGAAATTCAAGGATAAAGTCGCGTTGCTGCCCTCCGTACTGGTCGATAGGAAGTGTATTTTCGACACGTCCGGCCGCGACGTATGTTTTGCCGTCTTCCGACGTGAAGTATTCCACCTCCCTCGGCAGCACGCGCAGCCAGAACGCATATTGATAATAGGCGGACTCGATCTTTTTCACGGGTTTGACTTCGCCCAGGTCAACTACGGCCTCGAGGTTTTGTCCTGAGAAAGCGAGCCAGTTGTAGGCATAGTCGTGACTGCCCCTGATCCCATCGGTCAGCATTTGAGCAGCTTGCTTCGGAAGGCGCGTGGAGTCGGGAGACAGAAACGTAACTTTCTTCCCGTAGGCCAGGTGCTCATTCATTCCCTGTGAGAGCAGCCGGTACATCGCTGCCCTGTATTCTTCGGGCGAGGTGCTCCATTCCTTTACCTGTGTGACTCCCTGACGTATAAGCAGATCTGTGAAAGGATTGATCTTCTCCCGGATGTCGGTGCGGGCATGCCACTTGCCATCAACTTTGCGGAATACCCCTCGGTCGCCAACGAAATGTTTCTTCGCCTGCTCCATTGTTGCGTAGGTGAGGGGCTGCCGTGCGATCCGGACGCGCTCGAGCATTACCGGGTCATCCGCTACGCTGGCTTCTGCGTCATCGAAAAGGCCTTGATATACAGCCATCAGCTCCGGCGTGAGGTAGCTTTCTTCCGCTTCCATAGGGCTTCCGAATATCCTCAGTGGTTTGCCCGACTGAAGCAAAGCTTCGCGCATGTTATCGATGTAGCTTCGTATCGGTTTGGCTGCAGCGCCGTAGTACCCGCGGAGAAAATCGTTGATCAGTGTATCCGCGTTTTCATAGGGATTCCAGAGCAACTTTGAGATAAGATACGCGCGAAGTTCCGCGAACTCACCGCCGACTTCGCGGTTGCCCTGTTCGAACATGGCGGAAACACCATTTTCGGCAAAGAACTGGAGGTTCGGTTGCAATACATGCAGGTTTGGGAACGGGCTGACAAGATGGTTGAACTGTATGACGTAATCCCAGACGATGATGTCCTTTGCGATCTTGCTCCACTCTTTGACATCCGTGGCGAAATCCGCGCTGGTTGGATCACCCGTGATGGGCTTATCGCGATGTATCTCGATACTGCAAAGCATGATGTTAACGTTTTCCCTGGGTTTTACGCTCCGGGGAGCCTTGCGTCCATATTCGTATGCTAGGGTGGAGATTACTTTCTGCGGAAACTGATCGGCTACCTGATTTACGAAAGTTACGATGGATCCTGAAGGCGAACCTTCGCGATCATCGAGCGCCTTGCAATCATCGCAGGTGCAGAATTCACGGTTGTCGTTCTGGCTCACGGACCAGTATTTTGCCTCTGGTTGCTGCGCGATCTTTTTTCGCAGGTTTTGAATAGTGATCTTAAGTACATCGGGATTCGCCAGACATAACTGAGTGGGTATGCGCTTTCCTTTTACCATCGCAAAATACTCGGGGTGTTCTTCGTAGTAAGTTTCAGGTGGTACAAGCGAATTAAACGTATGGACCCACATGCCCCATTCGGTCCGGTCGCCGTGCTCATCGTGATCAAGCTTGTGCCAGTCGGTGTATTCCGCATCCCACGTCACGCGATAATGTGTGTCTCTGAACTTGATCACAGGGATCTGCGTATCATCGATCTTCCCGAGCGTTATCCGCTCATGCTGCGGGATGACTTTGACCACAGGACTGTACATCCGGCAGCCGAGATATTTTTCCAGGAAGCCATACACGCCATACAAGGTACCCTTGTCACTTCCTCCGGCGATGATCAGCCTCATGCTGTCCGTGCGAATGGCAAAGCCGTCCTCGCCCAGTGCATTAAAATCAATTTCGACGGCCATGTCATCGAGACGATCATTCTGACCAAGAAGGATCTCGTAAGGGCTGCGGTGCTGCCCGGCGGAAAGCACTGGCAATGCGGCACCGGAGATCTCCAGCAGATATCGCTGCAGCACGTCCGCGGCTTTTTTCTCGCTGGCGGTCGCGGCCGTGGGAATAACAATCCTGTATCTGCTCAGTTGATTTTCCGCGATAACAATCTGCTTTTCGGATACTGCCGCTGCTGATTTCTTATTTTTCCGTTTCTGGGCTTGCAGACTTGTGGGCGCGAGCGTGAATAAAACGACTGCGATCAGCGTAAGAACGGGGCAGACCTTTTGGAATGGGGTAGGCATAGGAAAACATGTTTAAAGGCTAGATAGGATATGCAATGGTGAAAAGCAATAGGTTTTATTTGAAAGGATTCGGTTGCCGTGAATGCATTTCCCGGGAGATGGAGGCGTTGGTTGATATGCTCAATAACGAGGATATTAATTGAATCACGCAAAGCCGCAGAACCGCGAAGAAGTCGCAAAAGAAAATAAAAGGCCGCCATTCGCGAGGGGGTGCAGTGTCGAAAGGGACGTATTAGCATCACGCCAAGGCGCCAAGCTCGCAAGGAAATGGAAAAAAAAGACGCCATTCCTTCATTGCGTGCCTTCGAAGGCTTTTCTGCTTTTTCGCAGCTTCAATTTAGCTCGCAAAGGATGCCTCTTAAGTGTTCGGGTGGCGATGGTGCATGGAGTCAATAACGAAGGCAGCAATTCGCAATCGTGTTAGATCATTTAAGGATTCACTTGTTTATCGAAGTTTCCGCGCAAAGGATACTTCGCGTTGGGCAACGATTATCATCGTTGTTGTCGCCATAACAGTATCTAAAAAAAAAACTTTGCGGCTCTGCGTCTTTGCGCGCAAAGAAAACACTTTTTTTTCCTGCCCCCAATCCCGTGAAGGTAGCTGCCCGAAAATCTTATCCGCTGACACACCCGTCTGTCCGGGATAATATGTAGTCGCCGATCTGGAATTTCGCTGGCGGCAGCGATGTTTACCTTTGGACCAGATTTAAGCAATCTATAGACAGTAAAAATCCCCGCGGTCCAGGACTGCGGGGATTTTTATCTTTCCGGCGGGCAGTAAAAATAAAAGCCCAGCCAAATGGCCGGGCTTTCACCAGGAATATTATTTTTTTACGAGCCGAGCGATCCGTCGTTATGGTTTGCATCCCGTGATGCAACCATATTCTGGCTCCTGTCAAACTGCTTTACTGCAACGCCCGAATCTTTCACTGTTACTTTGAAAAAGTCCTTGTCAACCGCGCCATCATCGTCTTTCACTGTAAGGCGGAAGATGTAAATACCGCGCTGCATGTTTGCGATAGTAACCCTTGACGAGTGCGCACCGCGGAGGGTCGCACGGTTCCCATAGGTCTTGTCCCACTGATATGATACGATCCTTCCGTCCCGGTCAAATGCTTTTGCCTGGATGGTCAAAGACTTGCCGGCCACTTTGACCACTCTGTCCGGTCCGGCGCTGGCGTAAGGTGCGCTGTTAGAACGGCCCGACCGGTTCACCGCAAGTTGACTCTTGTTGTCATTTCCGGTATCCCTCGGGTTGATATTCGCGACTTTGCCCTTCTTCGCGTCCTTGACAGTGATCTTGAAATAATCGTCTTTCACGCCACCCTTATTGTCCCTGGCGCGCAACCGGAAAATGTAGATACCCCGTTGCAGATCAGATATCCGGACCCGCGAGGTGTTGGCGCCACTGAGGTGACCGCCCCTGCCATATGTCTTTGCCCATTCATACATTACGATCTGTCCGTCCTTGTCTCTTGCAGCTCCCTGGATCGTGACGGAGTTTGTTGGCAGTGTCAGCACGCGGTCAGGGCCCGCGGAAACA
>CBFGXV010000393.1:0-3845 GCA_965652755.1 uncultured Chryseosolibacter sp.
CTGTTCAGATCGGGCAAGCTTTGCCTGGGGAAATCGCTTCGAGAAGGCGGCGATGAGATCGGGCTCCTTTGCAAAGAATGATACAAACTCACCTCCACCGCGGATCACCGTTTCAACCTGACCATAGATGTGCCCGTGATTAAGTCCGATAGCGGCAAAGCGGATCAGCGCCGCACCTGTTATTAAAGGGTTGCTCCGCTCACGGGAAATAATGGGACGGCGATTCAGGGCTTCTGCAGACAGCTGCCCGGGTAAGACGGTAGCTGCAAGCCCGGCTGCAGTTGTCAATGATTGTCTGAGAAACTTGCGCCTGTTGGATTCCATGTTCGTTGGTTTATCCGTTAATGTTAAGATAAACAGCTGAAAAATTCAAATGCTTTTACCAATCGGCTGCGGCACGGCCAGGATAGAAAAAAGTAAATATTTCAATTAAGTGGCGACAAGCAATCATCGCACTTCCAAAAGGTCTCGAATCTGACCGATCCTAAAACGCAGGCGTGAGTGGAACAAGTGTATTTCCAATGAGTGGTTTCGGACAACGTTACCTATACCGGGGGGATTGCAAAAACCTTTCAAGGTGGGAAAACCCAGGTGTTGATTGGCTATGATTTTTGCTAAATTGGCCCCTTAATTCACCATTTGATGAGTACAATCCTGACCCCCGCACGATCGCTTTACGGCATCCTCTTTATTTCATTCCTGCTATTATCATGTAACGGAGATGATGGTCCGTCGAATAAACGGATAACGCAGATGGATTCCCTGCAAAATGCAAATATGGCCAGGGAAATAGAATCAGGTGTTTCACCAACACTCGCAGAAGGCATATCGCTCCGTTTGTGGGCTGTTGATTCACTGGTGGCTGATCCCGTTTCGCTTGATATTGACAACTCCGGCAATCTGTTCTATACGCGGACGAACCGGCAAAAAAACTCAGAGTTTGACATCCGCGGTCACCAGGATTGGGAGATCGGTTCTATCCAGCTGAGGAATGTTGAAGAGAAACGCGCTTTCCTTCACAAGGTTCTCGCGCCTGAGTTGAGTTCTAAAAATGAATGGCTTAAAGATCTTAATGGTGACGGGTCACACGACTGGCGTGACATGACTGTTGAAAAGGAACAAGTTTATCGCCTTGAAGATAAGAATCGCGATGGTCTGGCGGATTTCTCACAAATGGTACTGGAGGATTTTAATACGGAGATCACCGATGTCGCGGGAGCGATACTGGCCCACAACGGCGATCTGTTTGTAGGCGTGGGTCCTGATATGTGGCGGGTGCAGGATACCGATGGTGATGGACTCGCAGATAACAAGATATCGATCTCCCACGGTTACGGTATACACGTTGGTTTTGGCGGGCACGGTATGTCCGGCGCGGAAGTCGGGCCTGAAGGAAAAATTTACTGGCAGATTGGTGATATCGGGTTCAGTGGAAAAGGGCCGGATGGCAGGAAATGGGAACACCCCAACAGCGGTGTGATAGTCAGGTCCAATCCCGACGGCAGCGATTTTGAAGTGTTCTCTTACGGTAACAGGAACACACATGAATTTGTCTTCGATGAATATGGAAATCTTATCAGCGAAGACAATGATGGCGACCACCGCGGAGAAAGGGAACGCATTGTATATATAACCAACGGATCGGATACGGGCTGGCGCACGAACTGGCAGTTTGGCAAATACCGCGACCCTGACAATAACACCTACAAGGTGTGGATGGAGGAAGAGATGCACAAACCCCGTTTCGAGGGACAAGCTGCCTACATCACTCCGTGTATTGCCAACTTTGTCAGCGGGCCCACGGGAATGTTATATAACCCGGGCACGGCGTTGGGACCGGAATGGAAGAATACATTTTTTATAGGAGAATTCGTTGGCAACCCTTCGCGCTCAGGGATCCATGCCTTCAAGCTGACGCCCAAGGGAGCGACGTTTGAATTAGGAGAACACAAAAGCGTGATGAGCGGGGTACTCGCTACCGGGGTCGACTGGGGACCTGACGGCGCGATGTACATCGCAGACTGGATCGATGGCTGGGACACCAAGAATCATGGCCGTATCTGGAAGCTTGATGTAGCGGAAGGCGCTGACGCACCTGCGCGCAAAGAAACGGAAAATTATCTCAAAGCGGATTTTACGAAATATCAGACCAACCAGCTCAGCTCGTTGCTGAAACACGAAGACATGCGGGTAAGACAAAAGGCGCAGTTTGAACTTGCAACGCGCGGACGCGACGGCATTGCCGAGTTCGAAGCAAACGTCCGTCAGCGGCAGAACTAACTGGCCCGTGTGCACGCGATCTGGGGCATCAGCCAGTTCGCGAGAAAAGAATCCGCTCACGCCCGATTGCTTATTCCGCTCCTGCAGGACGAAGACCCTGAGATCCGCGCACAGGCGGCGAAATGGCTCGGCGACGTAAGATATAAGCGCGCGGGTGATGCGTTGATCCCGCTCCTGAAGGATGAATACGCGAGGGCTCGCTTTTTTGCGGCCGAGGCGTTGGGCAGGATCCGCTATGAAGCTGCCGTGGAGCCTATCATCGGGCTACTGCGGGCAAACAACGACGAAGATGCCTACATCCGTCACGCCGGAAGCCTGGCGCTGGCGCGGATCGGAAAAGCAGAACCGATCGTGGCGCTCGCCAGTGATCGCTCACGCGCATTGCGTATAGCCGCGGTCGTTGCCCTGAGAAGAATGCGCCATCCGGGGGTTGCCGAATTTCTGAAGGACAAGGATGAATATATTGTGACGGAGGCAGCCCGCGCCATCAACGACGATCTTTCGATCGAGGATGCGTTGCCGGCTCTTGGTGATGTACTGAAAGACAACCGCTTCCGCAACGAAGCGCTGATCCGCCGTGCCATCAGTGCGAATCTGCGCGTAGGAAACGATCAGTCCATGCAAAACCTTATCGACTATGCTGCGCGTGCAGGCCGCCCGTTGGAAATGAGGGTCGAAGCTATCGACGCGCTGAGCACGTGGGCAAAACCTTCGGTGCTCGATCGCGTAGACGGGCGTTTCCGCGGCGAAGTGACAAGGGATCCGGGCCCGGTCCGCGAGAGGGCAGGAGAACCGCTAATCAGGCTGATCTCCGGCGGTGACGTCTCCATCCGCCTTAGCGCCGTAAAAGCAGTCGGCAAGCTGAAAATATCAGCAGGTTCACAGGCATTGTTCACGCGACTCAAGTCTGACGCGGATCCACTCGTAAGAGCGGAGGCCCTGAAAGCAATTGCTTTTATGGAAGACCAGCAGACCGACGAGGCGATCAAGCAGGCCCTTACCGACAAAGAGAAAAGCGTCAGGGTGGTTGCGCTCGACCTCCTTGCAAAAGCGAAAATGCCCGAGGATGTGATGGTATCATTGCTGTCTAACGTGATAGATACACGCACAACGGAGGAGAAACAGGCGGCGCTCATTACCCTGGGAAGCCTGCGATCAGAGAATGCCGTAAAGGTACTTGATACGTTGCTCACCAGGATGAGCGATGGCAAGTTGTCTGGAGAAATTCACCTGGAGCTGTCTGAGGCAATCGACAGCGTTGGTGTGGATTCTTTGAAAGCCAGATACGCGGAGATCACATCGAAACTTGCTCCGGATTCACTCGCTGCCGCCTACAACAGCGCGCTCGCGGGCGGTGATATCGATAAGGGACGAAACCTGTTCTTCCGCGATCAGGCCGCTCAGTGCATGCGGTGCCATTCCTACAATGATTACGGAGGAAACGCGGGCCCGCGTCTTAATGGCGTGGCGGCGAGATTAACTCCCGAACAATTGCTGGAGTCTCTCATTGAGCCAAGCGCGCGCATCGCTCCGGGCTTCGGAGTTGTAACGGTCGAGCTGAACAA
>CBFGXV010000394.1:0-3840 GCA_965652755.1 uncultured Chryseosolibacter sp.
GGAGGAGGGCCACGACTTGTTCTTGACGTTCTCCATTCCAAAGTAATTGCTCTCCGTGCCGATAGCTATCACGAGGTAGTCGTACTCAAGGACGCCGGTGTCACTGACGACGCGATTCATCTCCGGCTCAATCCGCTGCACACAACCCAGGTGAAACCGGAGGTTCTCCTTCTCCTGGAACAACCGGCGAAACGGGTAACTGATATTGGACGGTTCAATAAACGCCATCCCGACCTGGTACAGCAACGGCGAAAATGAGTGGTAGTTGTGGCGGTCTATAAGTGTTACCTGGAACCTGCTGTCATTGGCTAGCTTCTTTACGAAGTTGATCCCCGCAAAGCCTCCTCCTATCACCACGATTTTCTTTACATTTTCTTCCATATTGTCATCGAAATTTTCCTGATCCGTCCCGGCGGTCTAATCCGGCTTCACCAGACCAACCGGCAACAAGTGCAGACCCCTTCGCTAAACCCGGGTAAATTTGCATTCCATCCCGGCGGTAACCTAATCAGCTTGCTGAAACGATGCGGCGCGGCCCGCCTTGCCGTGTATGTAGTAATCTGCTGAATATTTTCCACTTCCTGCAAAGAGCAGGACAACGTAGAAAAGCAGATAATGGATGCCGAGCTCTTGCCGGGCGAACGGGTCGTTACCGTGAACAATGAGTACCGCGACCAGCATGGTAATGATGAGCGGGATCGTCGCCAACCGTGTACCCAGGCCGAACAGAATGAACAGTGAACAAACTACCTCTGCGAAGACTGTCAGCGTGAGAGCGAGGGCTGGAGCCATTCCCCATATCCCCGGGAACGTGGCGCTACCACCTGACAAAAGCATTTGAAGTTTGGGTATACCATGTGCCAGCATCATGGCGGCGATGGCAACGCGAATTACAAGCAAGATCACATCCCGGCTTCCGGAGACGTCTGTCGAAAATATTTTCTTCATCGATTAGAATTTAGCTGGTGTTGCGGATGTAAAAGCCCGCGCGCCATTCCGTTAAAATTAGATTTTACCAAACTCGCCATCGGCTTTGATGATAACTTCATCACTGATCATAGGTGCAGGAAATCCGCTTCCGAGATTGAAGTCAGAGCGTTTGATCGTGCCCGTGATCTGAAAGCCAGCAACGGGTGCTCCATTTGCGTTCGGGTTGGCCGTTGTGCCTCTGTAATTCATATCCACTGTAACCGCTTTTGTGATACCGTTCAGGGTAAGATCGCCCGTAAGTTTATATTTGTTCTTACCGGACTTCTTAATAGCCGTGCTCTTGAACGTCATCGTCGGATATTTTTCAACGTTAAAAAAGTCGGCACTGATCAGGTGGTTATTCCTTGGCTCAACGCGCGTGTCGATGGATGCTGTTTGGGCTGTCAACGCTACTACAGCGTCACTGAAGTCTTTTTCAGACGCTGTGATGGTGACAGTATAATCTGAAAAATGTCCGGGAACGTCAGCTATTCCCAGGTGTGTTACGGTGAAACCAAGAACGGAGTGCATGGGGTCATGCTTCCATGTCGTTTGAGCAAACGCCCCGGCAGATAAGACTACGAATGACAAGACAATCAATAATTTCTTCATGATCTGGATTTGTTTAATAAAGTGATTAAAAATTTATAATTATGGTATCGGATTCTTGATACGTTTTTTAACGCTGCTTGATCAACTGAACTTCCGCGTAGATTTTTACTTCTTCGCTAACCAGTACACCACCTGTTTCGAGCGCGGCATTCCAGTTGAGGTTATAGTCCGTACGGTTGATCTTACCAGTGATCGTAAAGCCGGCCTTCTCGTTACCCCACGGGTCTTTTCCAATACCGCCGAATTCAACATCAAGCTTCACCGGTCTTACCACATCACGGATCACCAGATCACCATGAAGTGTATAGCTGTCCTCATCTTTTTTCACCAGCTCTGAAGAAGTAAATTTCAAGCGCGGAAACCTGGTTGCGTCGAAAAAATCCGCCGACTTCAGGTGATTGTCGCGGTCTGCGTTCCCTGTCGAGATCGAATCGAGATCTGCATCAAAGTTGATGGTCGCCGTGGTAAAATCATTGCCGTCAGTCTTGACCTGCACATCGAACTTGCCGAAAGATCCCGAAACGTTCGTGATCATCATGTGTTTCACTTTAAATCCGATCTCACTGTGCGTGGGATCAAGATTCCATTTTGTTGTTGCGATAGTCTGAGTTTCCATTTGTTTTTTGTTTAATTGATGATACAAAGGTAGGATGGGCCGGAGGCGGAACTCGTTGAACTAGGTTAAGAAAAAAGGGCAGGTTACGTCAAATACATAATTTGACAAGTTGACATCGTGTTTTTTCTTAATCTGGATTAACGTTTATTGAAGGTGTGGGCTGTAATTTTACATCATACTCCAACGAAAACACACGATTATGGAAAACAAGATCTTAGGGCTGCATCACATAACAGCGATTGCGGGTAATGCAAAACGCAACTACGACTTCTACACAAAAGTCCTTGGGCTTCGTTTTATAAAGAAGACCGTAAACTTTGATGACCCCGGTACGTACCACTTCTATTTTGGCGACGAAGTGGGTACGCCTGGAACGATACTTACTTTTTTTCCCTGGGAAGGGATCACACAAGGAAAACAGGGAACCGGCATGACAACAGAAATTGGTTACTCGGTGCCTGGTCAAAGTTTTGAATTCTGGAAGGAGCGGTTTAAGGAACACGATGTCAGGATCACAAACTCGGGAACCCGATTCGGTGAACAATATCTTTCCTTCAAGGATCCGGATGGGCTTCCGCTGGCACTGATCGCGCCGGCCGGGGAAGATACACGCAAACCATGGGAGACAGCGGAGGTTAGCGCCGGCGTCGCCACCAGGGGTTTTCACAGTGTGACCCTTTCCTTGCGGGGAATAAGCGAAACTGCACGGGTGTTGACAGACATCTTTAATTACGATCTTTCAGGTCGCGAAGGGAACAGGTACCGATATGTTACCGCCGGCATTACCGGAGCAGCGACGATTGACCTCCTTGAAACGCCCGGAGGCGAGCGTGCAATCAACGCGGGCGGTACTGTACATCACGTCGCCTTTCGGGTAAAGAATGAAGAAATACTCATGAACTTTCGCGAGAAGGTTCTGCGGCATGGAGGGTTGAACATCACCCCCAAGATTGACAGGAACTATTTCTTTTCGCTTTATTTTAGAGAACCGGGCGGCGTATTATTTGAGATCGCAACAGACAACCCCGGCTTTTCAATCGACGAGCCTGTGGGCGAGCTTGGAAAAAACCTTAAGTTGCCGGCACAGTATGAAAGCAGCAGGGCGGAAATAGAAAAGGTACTGCCCTCGCTTGCGTAAAGGAATAGCAAACGTATACAGAATGCAACGTCACACATTTAACTACACCCCATGAATGACATACAATTAAAACTTGATGACACTGGCAAAGGGGCTTTCGCAATCGAGGAGAAAGGCGAACGGCTTGCCTGGATGGAGGTGGCTGTTCGCGACGGAAGTCTCACAGTCTATCACACGGAAGTGGCCGAGGCGCTAAAGGGTCAGGGTATAGCAGCAAAATTGCTAACTGAAATGGTTGGCTACGCGAGGCGGGAACATTTAAAAGTTATTCCTTTGTGTCCTTACGTTCTGGCGCAGTTCAAGCGACACCCTGACCAGTACAAGGATATTTGGAACAAAACGTGGCATAATAAATAGTCGGATTCATGCATCAGAAAGATATAAGGACCGGTGGAATGAAAATAGAAGAAGCAAAAAAAGCGATGATCATGCTGCATGGGCGCGGCGCTCCGGCCGAGGACATCCTCGGCCTTGCGAGCCATCTTGCTGTCAGCTATTTCGCATT
>CBFGXV010000395.1:0-3840 GCA_965652755.1 uncultured Chryseosolibacter sp.
AAAGAAAATTTCCCACTACCAGGAAGTCCATCTCTGTTCTCATAAAGCACCGGTACGCGTCTTCCGGTGTACAAATGATGGGCTCACCTCGAACGTTGAAACTCGTATTGACGATCACCCCATATCCGGTTAAGCTCTTAAACTCTTGTACCAACCTGTGATAGACCGGGTTCGTCTCTTTGTGAACCGTCTGTATGCGGGCGGAAAAATCGATGTGCGTAATGGCCGGCATGTCCGATCTCACGTGGTATAGTTTTTCCTTTAGCGGAAAGGTGTGATAATCAGGCGGCAATGGTCTTCTCCGCTGGATGCTCACCGGTTGAACGAGGAGCATATAGGGTGAGATAGAGTCGTGCTCGAAGTATTGCGTGCATTCCTCCGCCAGGACTGAGGGTGCGAACGGCCGGAAAGATTCCCGGTATTTTATCTTAACGTTGAGTTTTCTCTGCATTTCCTCGCTGCGCGGATCACCCAGGATACTTCTGGCTCCAAGGGCTCGCGGGCCAAACTCCATTCGTCCCTGCATCCATCCGATCACATTTTCTCCGGCTAGCTTTTGGGCCACTTCAGCGCACATCTCCCCGGCGTTTTCGAACTTCTTATATACGGCGTTGTATCGCCTCGCTACCGTCTCAACATCCTGCTCGCAGAAGTCGGGACCGAGGTATGAACCCTTCATTGCATCGAGAGCGGTAGTGGCCGTCCGTTCTTTTCCGTAATAGATGTGGTACGCGGCCTGGGCGGCACCCAGCGCTCCGCCCGCGTCACCCGCGGCCGGCTGGATAAAAATATTCCTGAAGATCTTTGAGTTGTAGATCTTCCCATTAGCGACGCAATTAAGCGCAACTCCGCCGGCCATGCAGAGATTCTCAGATTGCGTAAGTCTTTTTGCTTCCCCCGCCATTTTCAACACCACTTCCTCGGTGATCTGTTGTATTGCGAGGCCTAGATTGCAATGATGAAGCAATAATTCATCCTCTGGTTTGCGCTGTGCAAATCCGAACAGCTTTTCCCATTTGCGTTCCTGCACCATGGTGAGGCCCGTCGCATAGTTGAAGTAATCCTGGTTTAACCAAATCGATCCGTCTCCTTTGATATCAACGAGCGTCGTACGGATCTTGTCTGCATATTCTCTAACCTGGTCGCTACCGGGCACGCCATACGGGGCGAGGCCCATCAGCTTGTACTCTCCGGAATTCACCTTAAACCCAAGGAAATAGGTGAAGGCTGAGTACAGTAACCCAAGGGAGTGTGGAAATTTCAATTCTTTCAGGATACGGATATCCTTTCCTTTTCCGTGGCAGATCGACGCCGTTGCCCATTCGCCAACTCCATCAATGGTAAGGATCGCCGCTTCCTGAAAGGGCGATGGATAGAAGGCGCTGGCGGCGTGCGACAGGTGATGCTCCGGGAAAAGAAGTTTGACTTTCTTGCGATCAAACAGCTGGATTTTCTCAAGCTCCTCGTAGAGAAGCCTTTTCAAAAACATTTTTTCCTTGAGCCAGACAGGGATCGCCGTAATAAAAGAGGGGAGGCCTTTCGGAACAAAGGCATAATAAGTCTCCAACAGCCGCTCAAATTTCAGGAGCGGCTTATCATAAAAGGCGATGGCGTCGAGTTTGTCGAGAGAGCTTCCGGAATAATTAAGACAAAACTTTACGGCATTAGCCGGAAAATTTGGATCGTGTTTCTTCCTCGTAAAACGCTCTTCCTGTGCTGCAGCAACAATTTCTCCGTCTGAAATGATCGCCGCCGCAGAATCATGGTAGAAGGCTGAGATTCCTAAGATTTTCACTTAAACGAATAATTAAGAAGGATTGGCAAAGAATATAGGTTATGGGGAACCGTGTGTAAAATACTGTTCCACGTCCGGCGGGAGCGGCAATTGGCATTCTTTTATTATAAGCTGGTTCGGCTCCGGCTATCTTTATGATGCACTCTCTTTATTATTTCTCCGATTGGTCCCGGAAATCAGTAACCGGGAGGTTGGCTCGTGATTTTAGTAGATCTAAAGGGTTGGTTCCACCGGTGATCACCGCTGGTTCTTGCGGGGTAACGAAACTGTACAGGCAGTAAAATAATTACACAATCAATAAACATCGAAACAACGACAAATGGATCTTTTATTTTTAGGGAAAGTTTTATGGAGGAAATTATGGATCCTGGTATCCGTTCCCGTCATCGCCGCCTTCGCTGCGTACATCTTTACCATGGATACACCGGAAACATATGTGTCCAAAGCCCAGATCTCGACGGGTTTCACGATGAACGATCAGGTCCAACTCACTGAAGAGAAATTCAACAGCCGGGACGCGGACATCAAGTTCAGCAATCTGATGAGCGCTATGAACTCGGGACTGTCTGTAAACCTTACCTCATATCGCCTCTTACTCCATGATCTGAATCCTGAAAACGTTCCGTTCCACAGACCTGACCCGGGAACATTCAAGCCGACGCCGGAAGAAATCGCCAAGGTGAGGGAGGTCGTCGCGAAAAAGCTGGAAAGGTTTTCGCCGCTGACATCGACAGACCCTGAATTTGATCTCGTAAACGACTTCCTGAACGCTTATAGGTATAACTACAATGACATTAAGGACAACATGAGCATCGACCGTATCCCGAATACGGATTATATCGATGTGTTTGTCTCTGCCGACAAGCCAGGTCTTGCTGCCCTCACGGCGAATGCTTTCTGCGAAGAATTCCTGCGGTACAATGAATCCCGGAAAGTAGAACGCACCAGCGAGTCCGTTGAATTTCTGCATGAACTGACAGTGAGAAAAAAAGCAGAGCTCGACCAGGTGCTCACGACACAGAAACAATTCAAAGCGAATAACAATGTGTTCAATCTCGAAGGAGAAAGCGGAATGAAGATGGGCCAGCTTTCAGTATTAGAAAGCCAGGCGTCCACCACAAGAAGTAATATCAACAGGCTGGAGTTGCAGATCAAGAGTCTCAACAATGATATCGCCCGGCTATCCGCTCCGATATCTTCTTCCAGTAATCAAAGGATCCTTGAATTGAGAACGCAGATCAATCAAATGAACGCGCGGTATATCACGCAGGGTTCCAATAATCAGGCATTGCTTGATTCACTAAATTTCCTGCGCGAAGAACTTCGCGTGGAGCAGGATAACTCCCTTCGCCAGGGAGCATCAGTTTCGCCGGGATATACGCTGGCGGATCTCCAGAATCAACTGCGTGAAAAGGAGATCGATCTGCAAGTCCAGCGCAACGACCTGGCTATGATCGATGCGAAGATGCGTTCAATTAATTACGCCTTTTCAGGTTATGCAAACAAGGAGGCTGAATTGT
The DNA here is from genome assembly GCA_965652755.1 of uncultured Chryseosolibacter sp. Lineage (GTDB taxonomy): Bacteria > Bacteroidota > Bacteroidia > Cytophagales > Cyclobacteriaceae > Chryseosolibacter. The sequence continues at coordinate 3,316 of CBFGXV010000395.1, forward strand.
CGGCCATTCAGAAGGAAGTTGAACTCGCTACAGAGGCCTATAACGGAGCGCTGGCCAAGTACAACGAAGCTAAAAACCGCCAGCTCAGCGCCAACAACCTGAGAATGGTTTTGATGGCGACTCCTCCGGTTTACCCTGAGCCCGGCATCCGTTTGATAATCATAGCCCTTGCCGCATTTATAAGCTTCATTTTCTGTGTCATTGCTATTGTCGGGATAGAACTTCTTGACGGGGCGGTCCGGACCCCCGATAAATTCAAGCGGATGGTCAATCTGCCGATGGCCGGCGTCATTAACCGGATCGACAGCCGCAACTTCAATATCCGGACGTATTTCAACCAGCAGAATGGAAACGACGAAACGGAGATGTTTAAATCCCTGTTGAGGAAATTTCGCCACGAAATTGAATCGATGAACGGGAAGGTTATCCTTTTCACTAGCCCCAAGAAACGCGATGGAAAGACTTTTGTAATGTTTTCACTTTCATACGTTCTCAGCCTGCTCGACAAACGCGTTCTGATCCTTG
>CBFGXV010000396.1:0-3834 GCA_965652755.1 uncultured Chryseosolibacter sp.
CATCCGGAACAAAGGAAGCATTGTCGGAATTTCTTCCATCGCCGGCTTTCGCGGTCTGCCAGCCCGCACAGGCTATTCGGCATCCAAGTTTGCATTGAACGGATTCCTTGAAGCTTTGCGCACGGAACTGCTCAACAGCGGGGTACACGTGTTGACTGCGTGTCCGGGCTTCACTGCTTCAAACATCAGGAAGCGATCGTTGACAGAGGATGGGTCCTCGCAGGGGGAGTCGCCAAGAAAAGAGGAGAAGATGATGACGGCTGAAGAATGCGCAACGCATATTTACCGGGCAACCGTGAAGAGAAAACGCTCGCTTGTTCTGACGTTTCAAGGCAGAATGGTAGTGTTCCTAAACAAATGGCTTCCACACTTTGCTGACAGGATCGTGTACAACGTCATGAAAAAGGAAGCGAACACTCCGATCAGGTGATCGCTTCCTGATTGTGCTTCAGGTCTTGCTCATAAAGACCATTTTGGTATTATCAGCCTTACTTATGCCGCGGTAGAAATCAATCAATTCCTGGTAAGAAGCTGGAGGGAACTCGCCCTTGTTCATCTTAAGTTTGCGTATATACACCAGGTTGCCCTGGTCGACTGTAAAACTCGCTTCATATTCTCCAAACCTGCTCTTGATGGAAATGGGCGGAGGCAAAAATTCAGGATAGATCTCATCCGGAAGGCGATAGCGGATCGTGTCAACGTCTGTGAATCCGACCCGTCGCACAACTTTGGATTTCCTTTCGGCAATGGCCTCCGGCACGTACGTATTCCTGTTCAGCAGATTTGGGGTGATAAAAATTCTTTTGCCACTGACGTTTGCGAACCGCGTCAGCGCGAGGTCCAGATCAACTGTTGCCGATGGCAACTTGCTTTTGTGGTTACTGAGAGAAAAGTCAAGAACATCAAAGCTTGGAATTTTTGTATTCTGCTGAACCCATTTCTTTTGCTCGTCATACTGATTATTCAGGATCTCATCGAGATGACTGTTTTCATATTGCAGCCCCCCATATATGGTTTTTACTTTGGCCGTGCCATTGCCGGTTTTATCCAGGGTCACCTCTGCAGTGCAGAATTGCGTATTCTGATCGGCCGTGTATCTCGGAGTATGAGCGATCCTTGCCCCGCTTTCTGTGATGAGCAGAGCCTTTCGATCGCCGGTAAAAAGCCCGGCATAGCCAAATGGTTTTGTCTGACTTGTGCACTCAAGCCACAGCGTATCTGGTCCATTCGGCACTGCGACAACAGCGTGATTGAATTGAGAGCTTACGAAGTCGGTTCTAAGTTCGGGTGCATACGGCCCGGCGTTGATCAATGCATAATGCGATTTTATGCCAACTATTTTCAGCATCGATACCATATAGTTGGACAATGCTTTACAGTCTCCATAGCCTGTTTCATCAACGATAGAGGCTTCAAATGGCTGATACCCACCTATTCCCAGCTGTATGCCTACGTAACGGGTTTTGTTTTGAAGAAAGTGGTACACTGTTCTGGTTTTCTCTTCAACCGTATTCAGGTTTGACGTCATCGCGATGATCTCCTGTTTTGTTTTCTCAGGAAGAACATCGCGTCCCTGATTGAGGGTTGCTATCCATTTGCCAAACTCATCCCAGGTATTCATCGACCCTACGTAATCGGCATATTCAAATGCGGAAGGGGCAGCGATAATTTGAGGTGCGACAGTTTCGCGTCCGGGGCCGTGCGGTTCTTCACGCACGGGCATCACATTACTGAATTCCCAGAGCAGTCGTTCCGCAGCATCGACCATTGAAATTTTTGGCGCCTGATCAATTCCCTGAAGTTTGTATTTTGGCTTGAGTTGAGACGGATATTCCAAGGAGAAAGAGGCAGATTGAACGGAGATCTTATCCTGAGTCACCAGGACAAACCGGGGAATGTGAAAGAGGTACTTGAGTTCCAGCTCATATTCAAATTCGACGGTATATGGATAACTTCCGTGCCTGAGATCGATTGCTTTGAGGCGGTTGTCACTGAACAATGTCACACCGTCAAAAGCACTCTGATCGTAGATCTCACTGTTCTTCAGTCTCTTTATGACCTTCCCGCTTGCGTCGTATATCGTGCCCGCGATGTCTCTCACTTTTGTGAGCTTGTCGTACCCTACGACCTCCGTCGCGAATGATTTACCTTGTTCGTTAAGAATCGTAATAGCGGTATACACGCGGTATACCGCGCGGTCTCGCGCCAGGATGCGAAAGGTCCGGTTATTTTCCCGGACGACTGCATTGACATTTTTGGTTAGTTCGGCAGGGATCCCGCTCACGGCGAATTTGTTGTCACCGTCACCGGCAAGCGCCGCGAAGCAACAGAGGCAAAAAAAGAAAGTGGATGTTAATTTCATATTTTCTTTTTTAACACTATTTGTTCCGCCTGTTTGGCAACAACCTGATTATAGAACTCGCGGAGGTTGGGATATTCCTGCTGAAGAAAAATATTCCGGTTTATCTGAAAGCTGCTGGTGATGGTTATCCAGTCTCCTTGCGGGGCTGACGACACGTTATAGACGTACCTTGCAGCATTTCCGGGAAGCGTAAGCATTTTGCTCGCAGGTGCCTCCTCGACAACATAGCCCGCGGGCACCTTGATCCTGCACAAGTACACCTGCTCCACCAGGCTTCCGTAATCGACAGGGTATTCGCGTGCTTCAGCCTTGTACGGGTTAATTTCAATCTGCGATGTCAGAAAAGGGTTGAAATAGATATTGTCTCCCGCAACAGATGCGTGATCGGTTATTTCAAGCTCATATGTCTCTTTTGCAGGCAAGGCTATCTCTGAAATATTCTCGAAGTTGGTGTTCGCAACTTTCCAATCCCTGCTTCCGACAAAATCTTTGATGTATGTTTCCTTGCCTTTACTCTGGTAGGCCTTGCGCATCTTGTTAGCGTCGTAACCATCGCGGCTTACTTCGAGTTTGCTTTTAAGCAATCCCGATTCTTCGAGCTCAATCACGGCGCTTATGATTGTTTTTGCTTTCGTTTTTGTATCAAGCGGTGTCCAGCCATGATTTACCTTTGAGATGACCAGTCCTTGTCCGTTCAGGCAGCGCTCTGGGAGCACATTCACGGGGAGATGTTTCTCAGTGGCATCGAGAAAGATTTTCTTGTCCCCCACTTTCAACTGGCAGACAACATAGTTGAATTGCTTTACCATGGGGAACTGTTCGCGCACGAACCCGTGGTCCCTCGTGCTCAACAGCACCATGTCAACCTGGAAGCCGGCCTTTTCCAGCATAGATGCAAGGAGAAGATTGATGTCTCCCGAGCTTCCCTTTTTCAGCTCCATGATCTTTTTCAGATTCCCTGCATAAAAGTCGCGGTAGCCATCCCATTCAATGTTGCTCTGCACATATTTGTGGATGGCTGTGACCTTTTCCATCGGATCCTGCAAGCCTTTGGTGATCTCTTCGACGGTGTTCTTGAGGAATCCCGATCCTTTGACGACGCCGTAGAAATCCTCGTCCTCCATCAAAGTGGTGTTTAGCTTCGCCCATGATCCCATGATCTCCTGCACGGGTTGTCCAGGGAAATTTATATGCGACAACGCAAAGTTGATCTTCGATACGTAATCCGTCTCACTCGTCATGTGAGGTTCTTCCTTGAAGGCAGGTACATCTTTTGAGATATAATGATGTCCCGCTGCAGTGTAGCCCGAGTAATTCATTGGTTTTACCTCGTAACTCGTCACCGGAACATATCCCTGCATGTACTTTTCGAAGATGAAAAAATTCGGGATGATCGCCCAGTACTCGCTGAGCCTGGTCGGGATCTTTCGCTGGAACTGCCAGTTTGGAAAGTTTACCAGAAAGTCGGAAGT
>CBFGXV010000397.1:0-3832 GCA_965652755.1 uncultured Chryseosolibacter sp.
CGCAATGTATCCCGAAGTTAGCGTCAGGTTTTAATTTTCTGAAAAGTTATAAGGTGGAGAAAGCAGGTAAAGATTACGTTGAGTATTCCTATGTATTCACGAAGGGCACCCAGTATATGATCAACGTTTGCGCATCTGAACAGAACTCCGATGGCATTGTGGTGACGCTCTACGATTCCAAAAGAAATAAGGTAGCCAGTAACAAAGTAGATGACCAGTATATCGCTGCCATTGCCTACCCGTGTAATTCGACGGGAATCTATTACATCCAATACACGTTTGACGACACAACCATCGCCTGCGGCGGAAGCGCGCTGGGCTTTAAGCGATAGACGCAGATCCCTTTGCTGTTTGTCGCCGGCTGAGCCCGCCACCCCTTTTTTTTTAGCGGCCAGATGCGGGCGGTAACCGTATGACTGATCATCCAGTGCACTCACGCGAGATGTTCCCCTTTTCAGCGGCAACAGCAACCCGCGTTCAGCCTTGCCGTGTCACAACGGTGGCGCTGGCCTGCGCACGGGGATATATCACCATATCGGCGATCACGACGTGGTCGGGTGCGGATAAAACATAGAGAATGGAGTCTGCAATATCTTCCCCTGTCAGCGGCTTGATCCCTTTGTATACCGTGGATGCTCTTTCGGAGTCGCCTTTAAACCTCACGAGCGAGAATTCGGTCTCGACGAGCCCCGGATGGATCGAAGTAACTTTTATTCCGAAAGGATTCAGGTCCATACGCATGCCCTTTGTCAATGCATCGACAGCGAACTTGCTCGCGCAGTACACATTCCCATTAGGATAAACTTCCTTGCCGGCAACGGAGCCGATATTAATGACATGACCCGACTTTCTCGCAGTCATGGCTGGCAGAATCTCGCGTGAAACGTACAAAAGCCCTTTCACATTGATGTCCATCATTGCATCCCAATCCTCGATGCTGCCCTTGTGAACCGGATCCAGCCCGTGGGCATTGCCGGCGTTGTTGATCAACACATCAATATTCTTCCATTCTCCTCCGAGGCTTTGCAGCGCAGTAGTGACCGCGCTGTTATCCCTCACATCAAATGATAGCGTCGCGACCTTTGTATACGCGGAAAGCTCTTTCTGCAGCTGCCCGAGCTTCTCCTGGCGCCTTCCACAGAGGATAAGATTGTAATTGTTTTTTGCGAGTAATCGCGCAGTAGCCTCTCCGATGCCTGAAGTTGCCCCTGTGATCAAAACATTTCGCTGGCCCATTACTGGAATATAAGATAGAGTGTAATTGTGTTGGTGTTCACCCTTTCCAGTGGTTGTCCGTATTGATTGGTAGTGTTTTCCAGAATATTGACGATACCGCGGGAAAAACGGAGTTCAGGCGAAAATTTAAAGAGAGGATAGTACAAATCAAAACCAAATCCCGCTTCGAGGCTCAGGTTCATGCTCGTGACGCCCAGATTACTTGAACGGTTCTCTACATCTTTCTTACCAGAGGCTTCCAGTCCCGGTTTTGCGCCTCCGATCATATACATACGGATGTTCCCGCGCCGTTCCGATTTGTACTTCAACAGGAACGGGAGCTCGACCATCGTCGTCTCCACCAGCTTTTCCTCCGTCGGGGTTTCGTCGGTATAGCGGTATCTGAGCTTGTGTTCGTAGAATGCCACCTTTGGAGTGATCCGGAAATCAAGCAGATCTGTCAGGCGATAATTGACTATGAATCCCAGGGAAAATCCCGGAGACCACCCTGGTTCAATTGAATAGACGGTATCAAGATCCTGCGTAACAAATTTGTCGGCGTACTTTATCTGGTAGGCTGTCGAATGAAGCCCGATGAGGAAGCCATAGCTCAGCTTTCGCTCATCATAGTTCGGATTGTTCTTCGTGACCCATCGCTTTTTCTGAGAGAAACCCTCCTGGCAAAAGGCGATCATTAAAAGACCGCTCACCGCTATTTTCGGGCCGTATAGACAGAGCTTATTCCAAATGTGAGTGGTTTGCATGCAGTTTCTTTAAATCCAACTTTTTTAAGGATGTTTTCAAAATCCGTACCGTCGGGGAAAACCGCTACCGACTCCGGAAGATAGGTGTAAGCCGACTTATCGTTAGAAATTAAACGACCTAAACCGGGTAATATGTTTTTAAAGTAGAAATTATATAGCTGACGCATGGGAAATTTGCGGGGTCGGGAAAATTCCAAAACCACGAGCATCGCCCCAGGCCGTAACACACGTCGGATTTCCGCAAGCCCTTTTTCCAGGTCTTCAAAGTTCCTTACGCCGAAACCCACGGTGGCGGCGTCGAATGTATTGTCGGGAAACAGAAGATTCTCGGAATCACCTCTCAATAGTTCGATCTTATCTGACAGGTTCAGCTTGACCAACTTCTTCCGGCCCATGCTCAACATTCCCTCCGAAATATCGACCCCGATGATTTTCTCCGGTTTAAGGCTCAGCGCCTGTATGGCGAAATCACCTGTTCCGGTGGCAACATCAAGGATCTGGCGCGGCTGAAGAGGCTTCAGAAAAGCGATGGCTGTTCGTCGCCACAATTTGTCGATTCCAAGACTGAGAAGGTGATTCAGGAAGTCATAGCGGTGACTGATGTTGTTGAACATCCTCGCCATTTGTTCCTTCTTGCCAGCGTTTTCTTCTTTATAAGGTAGGACAGCCATCCCGATTTTTTCAAAAAACCCGGGCCGAAGGTAGGGTGTTTGGGAATACGAATGAAATTACTTTTGCAGGACCTTGAATTCAACCCGGCGGTTCAATTCCCGTCCTTCCTGCTCGTCGTCGTTCGTGGCCAGGGGTTTGCTCTCCCCATATCCCACAGCCTTTATCCTGCGCGGATCGATCCCTTTTTTGGTTAGAAAATCCTTAACTGCTTCCGCGCGTTTCTGAGAGAGTGTCCGGTTGTATTGCCAGTGCCCATAGGCATCAGTGTGTCCTGAGATCTCAACCCGGATGCTACTGTTCTGGCGGAGCATGCCCTCCAGCTTGTTAAGATCGCTGTACGAGCCAGTCTTAAATGTCGCACGGTCATAATCAAAATAAATGTTCCGCAGGATTGAAGTTGTGCCTACGTTGAGGCGTCTCAATTCGATCGTCCGGTTCAGCGTCTGATCCCCCGAACCCGCACCTTTGATATTTACATTCTGATTGAGAAAGACATAACCGGCCTTCTCGATCGACAACCTGTAATCTTTTGCCTGGGAGCTTGTTATCCGAAACTCATACACCCCGGGCTGAACGGGAGTCGAACCGACAATAATATTATCGTTGAGTCCGCGCAGGCCAACCTTTGCGGCGAGCGGGGTCTTCGTCTCTCCGTCGATGATCGTTACCAGGTACTTCATCGGTTTGATCACTTCTTTCGCAGGAGTGGCAGAATTCTCCTTGACAGGTGTTTTGGGGTCGGTATTGGCTGCGAGGTTCTCGCGATCCTTCATCCCTTCCGGAGTCGTGATGAGGAAAATATCGGTATACCCCAGGCCATCTTCGCGCACGGAGGAGTAATAGGCTCTTTTGCCGTCCGAGGATGTCATATAAAAGATATCATCATCCGGCGTGTTGATCGGGTAGCCCAGATTTTCGGGTGTGCTCCATTTATCCTTCGCGGCATCGTAGACAGCTCTGAAGATGTCATAGCTTCCCATGTTCTTGTGGCCTTTGCTGCTGAAGTAGAGGGTAGCGAGATCGTAATCGATGAACGGACCCTCTTCATCGAATGGCGTGTTGATCGCGGGACCCAGGTTCTTCACGTTCGCCCACTCGCCCTTGCTGTCTTTTGTCGCCTTGTAAAGATCGGTGCCTCCCAATCCATCCTGCCACAGATCGCTTTCGCATAAGGATCCAAC
>CBFGXV010000398.1:0-3831 GCA_965652755.1 uncultured Chryseosolibacter sp.
GCGGATAACCGTCATCACATCCTGCTCCTCGGCCTTCTCATTTTTGTGAAACCGATCGCGGCGGCAATCACGATCGGCAGCGGCGGCAATGGTGGCAATTTTGCGCCCGCTCTCTTTGTTGGAGCATATCTCGGATTCGTGTTTGCCCGGGCATTGAGCCTCCTCGGCTTTTCAAACATCCCTCACAGTAACTTTACACTGGTAGCCATGGCGGGCATCCTCAGCGGAATATTTTACGCACCCTTAACGGCAATATTTCTCATTGCGGAAATAACCGGAGGGTACGAACTGATGATCCCGCTCATGATCGTCTCAGCTCTGAGCCTTACCGTGGCGCATCTTTTCGAACCCCTCTCCATGGATTCGAAAAGACTTTCATCGATGCTTCGCGGGAGCATCGACACACGCGATAAATTCCTGCTGAGCAAGCTCGATGTGAACGAACTTATCGAGACCAACTTTTCAGTGGTGAAACCCGACTACGACCTGGAAGCCCTCATCAAAGTCATCGCGCAGTCGAAACGCAACATCTTCCCTGTAGTCGATAGCCAGAAAAAACTCGTAGGGATTATCCATCTTGACAAGATCCGCTCTGTCATTTTCGGATCGGAAAACCGGAGTGGCACAATGGTCACTGATCTGATGACACCTCCGACGGAGGTCATCCACACAGGTGAAAACCTTCACCAGATACTCAATAAATTTGAAGAGACTAAATCCTGGAACCTGCCCGTGGTTGAAAACGATCAATATGTTGGATTCTTGTCCAAGTCGAGCATTCTTACACGATACCGGAATGAGTTGATGGAATCAGGCTAAGAACGATTCGTCAGCCGTTGTCTTCGAAGCCTGGATAAAGCAACATTCCGCCGTCGACAAAGAGCGTGATGCCGTTCACGTAGTCCGAATCATCGGACGCCAGCCAGACGGCTGCATTGCCAATGTCCTCTACTTCACCAATCCGCTTCGACGGGATAAGTTTTAACAGGTTGTTATAAGCCTCGGGTGTTTTCCAGGCTGCATGATTGATCGGCGTGCGTATGGCGCCCGGGCCGATGCTGTTCACGCGTATCTTTTTCGGCGCATATTCCTGAGCGACACTTTTCATCAGCATCATCACTCCACCTTTTGACGCAGCATAGTTCGCATGTCCGGCCCAGGGAATCATCTCATGCACAGAGCTCATGCAGATGATCTTGCCGGCAGCCTTTGACCGCTCGGGCACCACTCCCCTTCTGAGAAATTCCTTAACAGCCTCGCGGGCACAGAGAAATTGTCCGGTGAGATTAATCGATAACACGCGATTCCACTCATCAAGCGTCAACTCGTGGAAAGCTCCATCCTTCTGAAGGCCGGCATTGTTAACCAGAATGTCAACTGTTCCGAAACGGGCGATTGTTTCCCCGAACATTTTTATCACCTCATGCTCAATACTTACATCGGCGCGAAAAATAAATCCTTCGCCGCCCAGGTTGTGAACCTCGTGCAAAACTTGTTGCGCCTTGTCTTCACTGCTTGAGTAATTGACCACGACGCGCGCACCTGCCCGGGCGAATGCTATGGCCACTCCTGCGCCAATGCCCGAGCTTCCTCCGGTTACGATGGCCACCTGCCCTTCAAGCTTCCGTTTCACAGTCATTTCAGTCATTCAGTGATAGTTTTTTGTTCCGCCCGCGATGCTTACAGCAACTCGATCGTGTCGAACCAGTACCGGACAAAAGTGGTGATCTTTTCGTTTATTTCCTTCGATGACGATGGTTTTTGAATGACCGAAGCCGCACCAGCTGAATAACATGCTTCAAGGATGCCGTGGTTTATTATGCCCGATAATACAACGATCGGGATATGCGCATATCGCCGGTTTGCCCTCAGGTCTTTCGTTATATCAACAGCATTCGAGGGCGCGGCATTATGGTTCAACAGGATCAATGAGGGCAACGCCATCAGATTTCTTTCGCAGGAGATCAGAAAAGCAAAAAGGTCATTGCTGTTGTCAACAAAATGCAGCAGGACCTTGTAATGATTTTCATCAAAGGTTGCCTGCGTGATGTAGCGGTCATCGTCGTCGTGCTCAAGCATAAGGATGGAGCGCGTCCCGGGCGGATATTGAAGCTTTGTGCTCATACTTCTGGCAGAATAAATATCGTACGCAAATGTAAGATACACATCGGGTAATCTTCCCGAAGTCTCACTTTGCGGATATTTCTAATGGATTCGCCTTATTTTCCGGGATTTTCCAGGATGACGCTGCTGATGCCAATATGGGCGATGGCAGCCGAAAATTGCCTGGAATCAATGGGCTTGATCATATAAGCTTCAGCCCTGACGCCAAAAGACTCCAGATAATTTCTTCCTTCTTTGGAGGAAATGAGAGCGATTACCGGTATATGCTTTTTCACCGGATCCGCTCTCAGAGACCTCAGGATCTGAATTCCATCTACCTTGGGCATTTTAAGATCCAGTAATACGAGCGAAGGATCAGGTTCCGGACCAAAGAGGAAATCAAGCGCCTTCTCACCATCATCGATGTGAATGATGGGATTGGCGAGATTGTTCTTCCTTAACGCTTGAATGGTTATTTCAGCGTCTTCCGAATCATCTTCTATGAGTAAAATCTGGAATAATCGGTTTTCCATTTCTTAACGTGGGGTCATACAAACTAAGGTCGAAGCAAGATAAAAAACAAGCCCAAAATCAATCGGCAACCTCCCGATTGGATAATGCCTCTGTAAATGAACAATTGACTCCACAACTGAAACATTTACTTCCATGATTCGATGCAGGATGCCTGGTAGAAGCATGCACCTTTCATGATCAGACCGATGTGTTCGCAATAATAGTTCCAAATCACAGCGCCCGCAAGGGCATGATTTTTTAATTGAACATTGATTAACCAATCGGAAAAAAATTATGGACAACAAGGAAAGAGAGAAGCGCGAAACTCCCATCATTGACGGGGATGCGCGGCCGGACATGCCCATTGATCCAGAAAATAGCAAGAAGAAACGGGATAAGAAGGCATCCGGAGAGAAGAAATTCGAGACGGAGCGCGTGAGTGATATCAATTCACTTGAAGATTTCAAGGACGCTAAATAGTGTTGAATTTTTCAACACCGTGATACAAATCATCAGGCCGGAACGGTGAACCTTCCGGCCTTTTCTTTTTATATTCTGAGCCGCGGTCGCAAAACGTTTCCCGCAGCATCTAAGCGGCACGGGTTTTTACGGCCCACATCAGATTAACTTAAGTTCAAGCAAATGAAAATAACGAATGTCGCAAAATGCCTGATGGTATGTCTGGTGTTGACAATGGCCTCTCCGTCGATGGCAAACACAGGTGCGGAAATACCACCCACAAAAGAAGTCGCCGAAAGTCGGGCGGTTCAGTTACAAAACCGCCTGGTGGAAATTGAAGGAATGGACAAGCGCACGCTTTCCAGATCAGAAAAGAAGGTCCTTCGCCGTGAAGTGAGGGAAATCAAAAAAGAGCTCGCAGCAATCAGCGGAGGCGTGTATCTGAGTATCGGAGCTATTATTCTGATAGCGCTTCTCCTGATCCTCTTACTTTGATCACTCACAACAAGGCTCCCCGGAAATCAGGAGACTTCCTGTGTCGGGAAGCCTGTTCATAAGCGTAACCGACATCGAGTAATTTTGCCTCGGAATACGCCGATGAAGTGAACAACAGTCCCACGGGCAGCCCGTGCACATATCCCAACGGTACGGTTATGCTCGGATAACCCGCCATCGCGGCGCCAGAACCCATTCCGTATCCGCTGAATGCGTCGCCATTTACAAGATCAGTACACCAGGACGGGCCCGTGGCAGGAC
>CBFGXV010000399.1:0-3826 GCA_965652755.1 uncultured Chryseosolibacter sp.
TTGAACCTGTCTTTCAACCTGCATTTTAAACTTTCAACCGCATCAAACACGGACCTCCATGTGATATTCCGGTGCTATAGCAATTATCTTCTCGACGACAGAAGGATCAAAGGCGGGAGGCGTTGGTTGGCTTGCGGTTGGTATTCCGATGGCATAGAAGAATTCTTCCAGCCCGGCGGGTGTTATTGTGACGAGCAACCTTCCTGGCTTTTCTTCGAGATTCTTAAAGGTATGCAGTGTTCCTTTTGGAATGTGAATGAAAGAACCCGTATCGAATACGGTTTGTTTTCCGCCGCATAAGAAAGAAAATCTTCCATCCAGTACGTAAAACGTTTCATCTTCGCGATGATGAATGTGCGGCGGGGGACCGCCCTGGGGCTGTATGATCTGATCCATGACCGTAAAGGACCCGCCTGTTTCTTTACCGGTGGCTTTGAAAGTGTACAGGTCACCGAGTACCCAAAAAGATTTTCCCTCTCCGGGTTTCAGAAGTATTTTTTCATTCGTATTCATCGGTAATTGGTTACGTTTGACAATGCTAAAAGCACCCGTCTGGTGTTTGTTTCCGCAATATACTTTCTATCCCAATGTTCCGCTTCCGGAAAACCACACAATTCGAAAAATCAGTAGAATTACTTAGTGCTTGTATAAAGGTTTGATACCTTTCTCCTTGCAAGGTTTAATGCCGTTTCGTACCGTTTAAATGCAAGGTCTAATCCCGTTAAATGCAAGGTTAAATTCAGCCTACGTTATACTTGTGTTTTTACCGGCATTTAACCTGCATTTAACCTGCATTGAACCTGCCTTTAAACCTTGCATTCAACCTGCATTCTAAACCTGCATTCTTCCCTGACCCGGAAAGTCGCGATCTTGCGAATGAGCGTCTTTGGCAATGGTTTATCATATGGAAATTGGATCGTATCTTTTCCGGTTTTGTAATCCGTGAGCAGATCTTTAAAGGGTGTAATGGAAGAGCGTGTGGGCATGAAGTTGAGGTGTGACTTGAATGCCGAATAGGAAAAAAGTATTCTTTTCTCTTCAAACACCGGCGATCCCCACTTGAGTGTTTCTGTGGCTTTCGGCGCCACTTTTTTCAGAATAGCGCGTATCTCCCTCAATTTTTTCCGTGCAGCCGGCGCGGCGGCGTTAATGTATTCAGGAACGGTTGTTGGTTTTGTTTTTGGCATTGTTTATTACGGTTCGTCAGACAGCATCTGAATGTGAGCGAGACGAATGTAAAAAACCAGGCTGATATTTCCAGATTGGCGTTAACCGCTTTGTCTCGGCTGCTTCCAGCTGGCGTATGTCAAATGTATGGCGTGACACTATTTTTCAATGTCTCGATCAATTCGTTATCCATGTAGCGATAGTTGTCCTCGATGTCTAATATGATGAGCCTTTTGTCGATGAGAAGGTCTCCGAACCTGTCGTGAAGCCTTTGCTTGTGGCGTTTTTCCATGACAAAGATCAGGTCGGCCCAATGAATCAATTTTTCACTCACCTTGATCCTCGCATCCTTCTCTGTTCCGGCCGACCTTACGTTGTGGTCTTGATTGTCCTTGAAGACGGTTTCCGCTGTCCGGCTTCGCCACTGGTTTCTGCTGCAGACAAAGAGTATGTTCATTTCATTGTTGAAGTAGTCGCGGGAATGCAGAAGGAAGTCTTTTTATAAGTTGTTGCTGCCGCGGCGTTCCGGTCATGGTAATCTTTTTTCAATTTCCTCTTTCAGGGAACGCGAGTCTTTTGATCCGACCCGAATGATCCTGTTTGTATCCTTAAGCTTCAATTCTATACCATGGGTGCCGCTGATGTTATACAGCATGCCGTTGGGAATGAGTCGAATTCCCCATCCGTAATACCAGGGCGATTCTACCGTTGTCACGCTCCGAACTCTGTTAAGTTTTATCCGCTTTCTGATCAATCCGATTCCGAATGAGACGGTAATTGTGTCGGATGTTATTTTGGTGGTCAGTCCATAAAAGAGGGCGCATATGAATATGAATATTACGTTCATGACGACGTACCCGTTTCTGTCAATTGGGTTATTCCCGAGACCATGGATGTACGAGAACGTCATTATCAGGTGGATGGGGATTACAAAAGCGAAGATCAGCCAGCCAAAGGTAAATTCTTTGTAGTCGTTCATGTGACTATGTGTTTTGGTCGCGCTATTGAAACGAATTTAAGAAATGGGCTATTAGAACTTACTTGCCTATGTGCATGTGCCTGCTGTTTCTCCGGAGTCGGGTTTATCTATCGGTCCGTTTTAGGCAGTGCGTAGTAAAGGACTAGAGCGCCACATTTAAAGGTTTTCGTTTTGAACAGCCTAAGGTTGATCCTATCTTGTATGTCTTTAAACAGCGGTGTTAAGCCACTGCCTAAAATTACCGGGTGAATACACACTTGGAATTCATCGATCAGGTTTTGGTTCATCAGGCTTACAATCAGACTCCGGCTTCCGACGAGAATGTCTCTGCCTGGTTGTTGCCTGAGGGCCAAGACTTCTTCCGTGAGGTCTTTGTTCGCCAGTTTCGCTGATTCCCATTTGACGTTTTTCATTGTCCGGGAGAAAACGATCTTGGGAATGTTATCTATTGATTCAGCAAATTCATCCGTGGATCTGGTACCCGTTGGATTCTGAACGACAGCGGGCCAATAACTTTCCATGAGCTGATAGGTTATTCGTCCGTATAAAATGAGGCCTGCGTTGCTTAACAGCTCCTTGTAATGTTGATGCGTTTCTTCATCTGCAATCCCTGCCGTGTGGTCGCAAAACCCGTCAAGAGTCATATTGATTGCTGCGATTACTTTTCTCATATTCATTTTTAAGAGCCTGATGTGTTGGAACAGACCGTATTTCTTCATTTCTCTTCGCTGCGCAACATCTCGCAAATCTGTGCAATATGTCCATGATCCGTTCCGCAGCACCCGCCGACTACTTGCAACTCTGGAAGAAGTGTGCGCAATAGAAGATAATCCTGCGCCAGCAGTATTTTATCTCCGGCGTCAAGACTTTCCGATTCATCAAGTTCTGCATGACTCTTGGTCGAGGCGTTGGCGCGAATTCCCCTGATGCGCTTCTTCCACGTACCTTCTTGATCAAGAACATGCATGAAGTGCTTCGGATGTGCACAATTGATCATGAAATATTCCGGATAATTCCCCGTGCTTTGGTCGGTCTTTTCGATCGCATCCTTCAGTGATTCGCCATTGGGCAGTTTGCCATTTGTCTCAACGGTGAAGGATATCACTACTGGAATTGAAGCCGATTCTGCCGCTTTTACAACGCCTATTGCTTCATCACTGTAGTTCATTGTAATTGCTTCAATGACGTCAACACGACCCGATGCGAAGGCATCAACCTGCAGGCCGTGGTAGGATTGTGACTGTTCGGGAGTCATGACCTGATTTACCTTATAACCATCGCCCCTCGGACCAACTGTTCCGCTGATAAGGATACGCCTTTCTTTTGACTCGAACTCTTTTGCGATGCCCTTGACGAATTCGACGGCGTGCTTGTTTAGCGTTCTGAGCTGATCGGGTGAATAGCCAAGCTTTGCTGCCCAGTCGGGATTCGCCCTCCAGGTTGGTGTTTCCAGAATAAAATGTGTTCCATATCGTGCTGCGAGCTCCAGATACGGCGTGTAATATTTTCGCAATGCTTGTTTGCCGGCCTCATTGTTCAGGAGCTCAAACGCTGCGAAGAGGTTCAGGGTCACGCCCTGGTGGAATATTAACGTCGTTTCCAGCCCTCCATCGGTTAGATAGAGGCGATCATTGAAGGTGTTTATTTTGTCCATAATGAATGAAAGTCGGTTTTTTTCTT
>CBFGXV010000400.1:0-3817 GCA_965652755.1 uncultured Chryseosolibacter sp.
CGATGTTTTGGAATGAAAGCGGTTTAATCTTTGCCGAGCCATTCTTTGAAGGCGGGCACGCGTGGTATGACTCGAAGTACATCATTTGATCCTGACCTTATAAAAGAGAATAGCACAGAAGACCATAATTAAGGAGGCTGTCTGAAAGATTATGCTTAGATCTACATCTGCGTCGCGCAACGCACCTCCGAGATAAATTCCGAGGCCACCTACAATGCACGAGACCAGATTCAAAATCCCATAGCCCGTGGCGCGAAAGCGTGGATCAACAATCATACATAGAACCGGCATCATATTGGCGTCAATAAACATTCGTGTGAAAGCATAGACGAAAAAGCATAAAATGGCTATCGAGATAACACTTACGTAACTAGCCAGGAAGACGAACGGGGCGGCAATAAAGAGTCCTATCACCGGAATTAAAATTCTCGCTCGTGGATTTGTACGACTCCATCTATCTGCAAGTAACCCGCCTGTAAGGAGGCCAGCAAAAGATGCCGGGTACAAATAGCCCGTGGCGTAAAGCCCGGCGACGCTCTGAGAAAGATTAAAATGTTCTTTGTAATATGTGGGAAGCCATCCAACTATTAGCCACACAACCATGCCCATCAAGCCCCAGAAGATTAGCATAAGAATAAAAGCTCTTTGGCCGAACAGGTCCTTCATCGCCTGCGAAAAACTGACTTTGGTAGCCGGATTCTCTAAGGCCTCGGAAACTCTGTCTTTAGGATCTTTTAGAAAAAACAGAAGAACGAGAGAATAGACCACGCCGATGACTCCTAAAATAATGAAAGCTATTGTCCAGTCGTGGGTCTCTGCGATCCAGCCGCCGAGAAATCCTAAGCTTGATCCCGCCATGACCCCGGCGAGGTTTATACTATTTGCAAGCGAACGCGTCGTCCCCCGGTGATAATCGGCGATAAGTGCAAGCGCGGCAGGGATGTAACATGCTTCGCTGATCCCCATGAGCGCTCGGGTAGCCAGTAATTGTTCGAACGTGGTTGCATAAGCGGTCAACCAGGTAACGGTGGACCATACAAACAGGCTTCCGATGATTACAAGGCTCCTGTTAAACCTGTCGGCAAGAAATCCCGCTAACGGACTAAGGATGCCATAAACCCATAAGAATACAGAGGTGAGCAGGCCAAACTGTACATCTGTCATAGGTATACTTTCTATTAGCGATGCCCGCATGGTGGTGATAATAATGCGGTCCAGATAATTCAGGGTCCCGACAAAAAAGAGTAACGCCACGACGAGCCATGCGCCTGACACTAATTTTGGTTCGGATGCTACGGTAACCGATGGTTCGTTCGACACGGGAAAACTTTTTTAGATTAAACCTCTTTAAACATGTTATCAATGGCATCACATTCATGAAACCCTTCGATGCCCGGGACCTACGGGTACCACATCATCATCGGATCCGGCCCCAGGCCGGTCTTAATGACGGATTCAACTGAGAGCGTTGTCATATCGATCACATGTACTCCATCCGAATGGCCAGAGTTAGTTTTGACACGCTCAGTGCCATCGGGTAATACCTCAGCCTCCATTGAATCCTCACATCCCACAAAGGCGCGCTTCCCATCCGGACTGAGCTCAACGCCGATCGCAAAGTCCCCTACCCTGATGCGCTTTAACTCCGTTCGTTTATCCACATCGATCACAACCAGTTCACCCGTTTTTGTCCAGCTTGATATCAACGCAAGCTTGCCGTCACGGGAAAACCTGATGCGGACGGGCATGCCGGGACACTCAAACGTTTCAAGTGTCTTGTGTGTAGCTAAGTCGATGATCGTTATAGTTCCACCGGTCTGATTAGCCGCCCAAAGATATTTCCCATCCGGAGTAAATGCCATTCCCTCACAGCCCTTACCAGCAGGTATTTGCGCAATAAGTTTACCGGATCGTCGGTCGATGACGGATATGTTCTCGGAAACAATATTTCCGGTGTATAAATATTTACCATCAGGTGAAACATATACCGTGTGTGAAATTTTCGCGTGCGTGGGAATGCCACGGGTTACTTCATTTGTCCTCGTATCGACTTCAACAATATATCCAGTCTGCCCGGCAGTAAAGTAGGCGTGTTTGCCATCTGGCGCCATTGCCGCGCCATGGATGCGCGTATACTGACCAGTGGAAATTTCCCCGATCATCTTTCTTCTGTGCAGGTCAACTACCGAAATGGTATTGCCTGGCGGCGCATAGTTACTGAGATAGGCAAATCTCTGATCGGGAGTAACAGTAATCTCGTGAGGATTCGGTCCGGTCGGAATCGTTTCTATCACTTCGAAGGTGTTTGGATTCACAAATGAAAGTGTATTGGAGTGCTTGTTGGCAACCAGCAGCGTAGGTTCTTTGATGCTGCGGCGAATAGCCGCAGGATCATCAGGAATCACAGGGTTTTTTTGGGCGGTTAACTCACACGACAGCAATACGAAGATTACCATCAATATTCGCCGTGACAGAATCTGCTGTGGTTGTACGAGTGATCTTTTCATCCGTTCTTTCATCGTATTCTGCTAGTCTATAATATTCGTGAAGTCATTTACCACCGAACTTCCGGCGCATGAACGGCCGTGAGCCATTGAATGCTGTGGATGATTATGAAACCAGTGTGTCTGAATCTCGTACGTTACTTCAGCCACCCCTTCATACTCCATGTATGCAAATTCAGGAATTCGGGATCCGCATATGCCAACTGTTTGGTGCGAAGCATCAAATCTTCGCTCAAGATACCACCGTCGCAAGCTTCCAGACATTTGGACAAGTATTCCATGCGGTCCAAACCAACAAGTATGGAAGACACTTCCGGAAAGGCAAGCGCAAACTTCGTCGCAAGGTTGGACAACTCTAACGAGGATTCAGCAGCAACTTGATTGCAAATCTGAATATGGTCCTGCACTTCATTTAACGCTGGATGAAGGTCCCTCCCTCTGCCACTCAGGAGGCCCTTCATCAGAACCGATCGCACAACGATACCTATACCCGCCGACGACGCAAGCGAAAAGAGACCCGACTGCCGTTGGTCCAGGATGTTAAAGGGCAATTGAATCACATCCCATGTCCCGATTTCGATAGATTTTCTTGTTTCTTCAGGGGTGTAGGTCGATACACCCGTGGCCCTCACCACGCCGTTCTTTTTAAGGTCTGAAAAGATCTCTTGGACGTCTTCGTTCTGAAGCAACTCGATTGACCCCTGATGGAGCATAAATATGTCCACGTAATCTGTTCGAAGCGCAGCCAGACTGGCTTTCAATGATGCATCGACAAGCTTTTTGAGTTCGGAATATCCCGGAGTTGTACCGTTCGCATGAGAAAAATGTTGGCACTTTGTCGCGATGATCACCCGTTTTCGTTTGTCTTTGAAAGCGTTGCCAATGATAGATTCACTCTGGCCATATTGTCGTGCCGTATCATAAAAATTTATTCCGGCATCAAAGGAAGCATCCAGTAAACGGGTCGCTTCAGTTTGAGAAATCATGTCGGCGGCGCTTTGCACACCGATACCGTAGGGGATGCCTATTTCGACGCCCCCGAACGCAACTTCAGAAACCTCCATCCGGGTCTTGCCTAAAATTCTTTTTTTCATTCTTTCAACAGAATTATTTGAAACACCCATTAATAATCAGTCCGAAATTATACGCTCTGCAAACGTCCATCACGTTGCATAACTTAAGTCCCTTAATGTTTTCTTCTGGCTTTGGATAGCGCGAAAACTTTTGAAGATCGTTTACCAGGACCAATCTCTCCATTGATGATCGCCCACTTATTGCCCCACTTTGCCGCCGGAACTGTCACTCTCGTGCTG
>CBFGXV010000401.1:0-3815 GCA_965652755.1 uncultured Chryseosolibacter sp.
CAAACTTCAATATTTCTTCTGAAGCGAGTACGGCGTTTTCAAGTTTCCCTCCTGTGTCTGTACACTTCGGGAAGATGCAGATAAAAGCGGGTGCGTCAACAATTCTCTTCCAGAGAGTCGGAAGTATTACCACGGAGAAACCACTTCTGGTCGTGGCTTCCGAGGACTCGCGAAAATTGGGTGTCATGCTCGGTGAAGGTCTGTGGAGGTGGAGGCTGAACGAGTTCGATCGCACCGAGAACACTGTGTTCTTCGACGAGGTATTCGGAAAGCTGATCCAGTTTCTAAGCACAACGGAAGACAAAAGAAGATTCAGAAGTTATCCGGTGCGTCAGGAATTTTCAGATACTGAGCCTGTGGTGTTCGAGAGCCAGGTGTACAATGATATATTCGAACCGATCTACGGCAACTCGGTTGAGATCGATGTCACGCACGAGGGTGGCCAGCGCACAAATTACACGTACGTGATAAGTCCGGGAAATACCCGGTATCAGATCGGCGGTTTAAAGGAAGGCGTCTACCGCTACCGTTCGAGCACGGTTCTTGGCGGTAAGACCGAAAGTGTCCGTGGCGAGTTTGCAGTTGTGGAGCGCCAGGCGGAGCTACAAAATCTTACGGCGGACTTTGATCTGCTCCGAAAGCTCTCGGAAAATAGCGGTGGCAAATTCTACGCGGCGACCAACATTGCGGCACTGAAATCGGACCTGCAAAAAACCGAAGCTTCTAGTGTTATTCACACAGAGGAAACTTACGACTCTATCATCAACCTCAAGTGGGTTTTCTGGTTGCTGTTGATTCTCGTCACCGCAGAGTGGGGATTGAGAAAGTTCTACGGATCGTACTAATGGTTCTCGAAGACTGATGCAGCGGAATTGAAAGTCACGCCAGCAGATCTTCCAGGGCCTTGTTGACTGTACGGAATCGGAACTCGAATCCTGCTTTTTCGATTTTCTCCGAGGCGATCTTTCCTCCCCTGAGGACAAGTTCCGCTACGTCACCTGCAATGAGCTTCACAACGAATGCCGGTATGGGAGGCAATAACAAGGGCCTTTTTAAGACATGAGCGATCGTGCGCGTCAACTCGCGGTTTGTCACCGGATTTGGAGCAACAGCATTGAAGGCTCCCGCCATTTGCGGATCCTCAATGGCCTTGATATAAATCCCGCATAGATCATCGAGATGGATCCAGTTGAAATACTGATGGCCTGTTCCGAGCGGTGCACCCACAAAATATTTTACGGGTGTGACGAGCTTTTTCAGCGCGCCACCTTCCCGGCCCAACACCACGCCGGTCCTGATCATCACTTTTCGAATGGCAGGATCGGCGATCTGCTGAACTTCTCTTTCCCACGCGACAGTGACGCCTGCCATAAAATCATTCGCCGGCGGATCTGTCTCGACAAACGCTTTTACCCGCGGGTTATCCAAACCATAATAACTTATACCAGAGGAGGAGATAAATGTTCTGACTTCGTGATCTGTTTCCTTTAACGTTTTGGCCAGGAGTTCCGCGGATTGTGTTCGACTTAACAGGATCTCCTGTTTTCTCCGCGCGTTCCATCTTTTATCCGCAACGCTGGCGCCGGCCAGGTGGATAATGACATCAACATCGCGTAACGCCCCGGTATCGATCAGCTGCGCTGCCGGATCCCAAATAAAAGAAGGGACGGAGGAGTTTCTTTTCGATCGCCCGAGATGTGCAACATCATAGCCTTTCGCGAGCAGCAAGGTCGTAAGCCTTCGGCCGATCATTCCGCTACCACCCGTGATCAAAACCTTCTTTGTTTTTTTCATAAAAGCACCAACCGGCAATTTTTCAGTAGTTTTGTTAATTATACCTAAATTACCATGACTGTTGTGAAATTATTTTTTGCAGTTCTGTTCCTCCTTCCGCTATCGCTCTGGGGGCAATCGGTTGAAACAAAAAAAGAAACATCTCTCATTGACGGGGTTAACGCACTGGGGTACCAGGTTGTTTTGCCAGGGCCGGAAGACGTTGTGGCAAGTTCGCTGACGAGATATTTGAAGGGCCTCGGGAAGACGAGATCTTCCGCAGACCATACCACTGTTACCGAACCGGTGATCGCCGGAAAAAAATATCCCGGCTTGCTTTACGCTACCTGCAAACAAACGGGAAACACGTCAACTGCATGGATCGGTGTTGCTGATGATGGCAAGGGATCCGCTATCGACCGCAACATTGAGAAGCTTGTTTACGATTTCGGCGTGGCGTACCATCGCGAACAGATCCAGGTGCAGATCGACGAATCCCTGCGGGCCCTGCAAGTGGTTGAGAAGCAGCAGCAGCGCCTTGTCAATCAGAACAAGGATCTTCACAATCGCATAGAAAGCAACAAGCTGGAAAAGATCCAGCTTGAGAAATCACTCGTGCAAAACAAAGCAGAACTCGAACAGCTTAACAGGAACCTCGCTGCAAACGGTCAGGCGCAGGATTCAGTTTCTGTCGCCGTCGGTCAGATCAGGAAGGTTGTCGAGATGCATAAGCAAAGGCAGCAAAGAATAAAGTAGATCGCTGCACAACGCTTCGTTAGAACGTATAGCCATATGTTAGTGAGAACGTCCTTCCCGGCCTGAATATCGAGTACACCGCTTCCGCGTCACCATGACCCCGGTACAGGTCTTTGCGCTCGGCCTTCAGAATATTTGACACTCCGGCAGTGAAACGGTGGTTTTTGTTCAGCCCGAAGTCACGGTAAACATTCAAGTTGAGACTGTGGAAGGGCTGAGTGTACACATCCGGCACTGCACCGACACCGATGATGAAAAGACTTTCACCCTGAACATTGTATGACAGGTTCGCATTCAGAAAACCTTCGGCACCTGTGTAGTTCAAATATGCGTTCACAAGGTATGGTGATTGGCCACCCATTTGACGGCTATCTTCGATAACTTCGTCCTGACGGGCGTTGTTCTGCCTGGAGTCAAACTCAGTTAACCCACTCTCGTTTATGGTGACTGACCTCAGATCAACTTTGGATCTGGCAAGTGTAATATTGGTTCCTACCGAAAGGGTTGAAAATGCCGGGCTAAGGAAATCAAGATTCTTGCGGAGTTCAACTTCCAGTCCGTAGACCGTACTCTCCCCCGCGTTACGCGGTTTCACGTTATCGGTGGCAACGTCGTAAGTAACCATCTCGATATGCCCATCAAATTGTTTGTAGAAACCGGACAGCGAGATCATGTTACCTTTCCTGGAAAAATTCTCCCAGCGCAGATCGTAGTTGTTTATGACAGTCTGCCTGAGGTCCAGGTTTCCATTAAAGAAACGTTTCGAGATAGGATCGTAGATCTGGGCTGCGGATTTCTCCTTGAAAGAGGGGCGCGCCAGGGTTTGACCAAACGATCCGCGGAGATTCATAGATTCGGAAAGCGCGTAAACAAGGTTTACGGAGGGAAGCACATTTAGCTCGTCCAGGGTTTGCTCATTGTCGAACCTTCTGCCCCTCGCATTGATCCCTGTGTAGTGCATCGCAGCCTTTTCAATTCTCGCGCCATAGATGGCCTTTAATTTTCCGAGCGTCATTTCAGTCATCAGGTATCCGGCGAATACAGATGAAGTCGCTTCATAATTGTTGGTGGGCTCTGCGTTACCGATCAGGTAGGTGCCTTGTCTTTCATCAGCGGTCCAGATATTTTCATCCTGTAAGAAGTAATCCGCATCCACCGGAACACCCGAACGGTTCGTTGAATTGATCCTGTAGTTGAAGACATCAAACTGCCTGTCTTTGTATAAACCGGCGACACCGAATTGAAGCTTGTGGCCCGATCCATAAGGAAGGCTAAAATCAAGTTTC
>CBFGXV010000402.1:0-3812 GCA_965652755.1 uncultured Chryseosolibacter sp.
CATCGTTTGGCGGTTATCAGAAGCAGTATCAAGTCGTTGTGAACCCACTGAAGCTACGATATCACAACATCGGCCTGGCCGAGGTGGTGAATACGATAAAAGCGAACAACAACGAGGTTGGCGGACGAAAGTTCGAAATGTCAGATATTGGATACATCATCAAGACCACCGGATACATCAAGAATATCGAAGACATCGAAAACCTTGCGCTGAAGTCCACTAACAGCATACCGATCAGGATTAAGGACATTGGCACTGTCCAGATGGGCAGCGAGCTACGCCTCGGAATAATTGATGAAAATGGTGAAGGCGAAAAAGTCGGCGGAATCGTGATTATGCGTTATGGACAGAACGCAAAAGACGTCATCGATCGCATCAAATTAAAACTCGAAGATGTCGCGAAAGGTTTGCCGGAAGGAGTGCGCATCACCGTAGCGTATGACCGGTCCGAATTAATCGAGTCAACTATCAGGACTTTAAGAGAAGCCGTCACGGAAGAAATCATCGTCGTGGCCGTTGTCCTTTTCATCTTTTTATTTCACGTTCGGAGCGCTCTGATTGTAGTACTCACCATCCCCGTATCAGTCCTGTTTGCCTTTATACTAATGAGCTGGTTCGGAATAACATCGAACATCATGTCTCTCGCAGGCGTCGCCCTCGCCGTTGGAGACCTCGTTGACGCCGGAATCGTTATGGTTGAGAACTCAATGAAATCCATCAGCGGGGAAGCGGAAACCACCTAAACCATGGAACAGGAATCCAGAATTGAAAAAATAGAAAGATCATCACAGCTTATTGGCAATGCGGTAGTGAGTTCCATTCTTGTTACGCTGGTTTCTTTTAGTCCCATCTTATTCCTGACCGGTCAGGAACATAAGATGTTTTCTCCACTGGTCTGGACGAAAACCTTTGCAATGATTGGCTCGGGTCTCGTGGCGATCATTCTCGTCCCGGCGTTAATGATAATTTTGCTCAAGGGAAAGATTCGTCCCGAAAGTCAGCATCCGGTAAGCCGGTTCTTCATTTGGATCTATGCGCCAATAATCCGTTGGTGCCTGAGATGGAAACGAATAACAATGGCACTTGCGCTGGTTCTCATATTAGGCAGCGTCCCACTGGTGTTAAATCTTGGAACAGAATTCATGCCGCCGTTGGATGAGGGCTCATTGCTGTTTATGCCAGTCACCCTTCCGGATATCTCCAACAATGAGGCGAAACGGATCTTGCAAATCCAGGATAAGATCATCAAATCAATTCCTGAAGTTGAAAATGTATTGGGAAAAGCTGGAAGAGCCAACACGGCAACGGACAACGCTCCGATTAGCATGATCGAAACCATTATTCTTTTGAAACCCAAACATCAGTGGCGCGATGGAATAACGAAAGATGAAATCATTTCCGAGGTCAACCGAAAGCTTGCTATCCCAGGCGTCATCAATAGCTTTACTCAGCCCATCATTAACCGGATTAATATGCTCTCAACAGGTATCCGCACCGATGTCGGATTGAAGATATATGGACAAAGCCTCGACTCGATCAATGTCCTTGCCCACGAATTCAAACGACAGCTCGAAGGCCTCCCCGGCGTGGCGGACTTGTACGTCGAACCGATTGTCGGTGGAAAGTATGTCGACATCGCAGTCCGAAAGGATGTGATTGGCAGATATGGCTTAAGTGTCGACGACATAAATATGTATGTCGAGACGGCTCTTGGTGGCATGACAACTACCACTACAATTGAAGCACGCAAACGTTTTTCCGTCAACGTACGGTTTGCACAGGCTTACAGGAGCACGCTGAGCGATCTTAAACGCCTGCAGATTCAGACACCATCGATGGGTCCTATTGCGCTTTCATCGGTTGCTGACATCACGATTAAGGAAGGACCTCCGATGATTAACTCTGAGAACGCAATGCTACGAGGAACCTTGTTGTTTAATGTAAGAGGAAGAGACATGGGAAGTACCGTCGCCGACGCGAAGGAACGCCTTGAAAATGCCATAGACAATTTGCCTCAGGGATATTTCCTCGAATGGAGCGGCCAGTATGAAAACCAGGTGCATGCAGAGACCCGCCTAATGACCATCATTCCTTTGGTGGTTTTAATTATTTTTATCATCCTTTACTTCACATTCAACAGCATGACAGAAGTTCTAATCGTTTTATCGAGCATCCCGGTTGCCCTGGTCGGCGGCGCATATTCACTGTACTTCTTCGACGTAAATTTTTCTGTAGCTGTGGCAGTAGGATTCATAGCCCTGTTTGGGATTGCAGTTGAAACGGGAGTGCTTATGCTCGTATATTTGAACAACTCTTTGTTTACATTGAAAAAAAATACAGCCGGGGTTTTATCAATTAAGGATATTGAAGATGCAGTCTACGATGGGGCCGTTCAGCGACTTCGCCCGAAACTAATGACGGTATTGGTTGATGTTATTGGCTTGATGCCTGTCCTGTTGGCAACAGGAGCGGGCAGCGATGTTATGAAACCAATAACGATCCCTTTTGTGTTCGGACTACTAACATCAACGATCTTTGTCTTAATTGTTCTTCCGGTGATGTATGCTTATGTCAGGGAAAGAGAGCTAAAAATAAAGCAACGATCGGCCATAACACGTTGAAGGAGTAGGCCCTTCCCGCGGGTTTTGCGCAAAAAAGGGGGATTCGAATGATTTTCCATGAATTTCATAAGCTATTATTATTAAAATATAAACCCGATAAAAACAATTCCGTTACATTTGAGTAATAAATGAAAGCGCTCCGGTCTATATCAGCTGTAATTTTGGCCACCCTTGTGCTGCTGTCGTCCACCAGTTTTATGGTCGGCATGCATCTCTGCCAGGGCGAGATCCAGAATGTCGCTCTGTTTTCGAAGGCTGATGGGTGCGAGATGGAACAGCGCCTTCCCCCCTGTCACCGGCATACAAATGCACCCTGCTGTGACGATGAGACACTCATCAATGAAGCCGACGATTTCAAGGCTTCGGTAACGCACTATCAACCCGCAACTCCAACTTCACTCGATGCGGAGCAGCCGCTCGTTTTGATAGCTGAAATAATTCCCGCGGCAGGCATTTCGCGTTTCAAATACTACCATTACGATCCCCCATTGCGATCGCATGACCTCACCGTCGCCCATCGGGTATTTCTGATCTGATTCCCTTCTTTGTTTGAAGAGTCATCAACTCTTCCTTATCGCTCCGCCAACAGATTCTCTGTTGTGCCCGCCTGAGCGAAGATACATTTCCATCTTACAATTTTCTTTTACCAGTCATGATCGAAAGTTTGATCTCTTTCTCACTGCGAAACCGGTTCCTGGTACTGTTAGTCGCCGCCGGACTTTTCGCATGGGGCATCTATTCAGTGAAGGTGAACAAAATAGATGCGATACCTGATCTTTCAGAGAACCAGGTGATCGTGTTTACCGAATGGATGGGTCGTAGCCCTCAGATCATTGAGGACCAGGTGACCTATCCACTCGTTACAAACCTTCAGGGATTGCCTGAGGTAAAATATGTGCGAGGCTCGTCCATGTTCGGGATGAGTTTCGTCTACGTCATTTTCAACAACGACACCGATGTGTACTGGGCTCGCGAAAGAGTGCTCGAACGACTGAATTACGCCACGCGGTTACTTCCCGCGGGCATTACGCCAACCCTCGGGCCGGATGGTACAGGCGTCGGCCATATATTATGGTACACGCTCGACGCGCCAGGCATGGATCTTGGCGAGCAACGGGCCCTTCAGGATTGGTATGTCAAGTTCGCCCTGCAGAATGCGCCCGGCGTAAGTGAAATAGCCTCGTTCGGTGG
>CBFGXV010000403.1:0-3796 GCA_965652755.1 uncultured Chryseosolibacter sp.
ACGTATAAATGAAGTTACTTTGCTCGCCCAGAAGATTATCTCCCTGGAACTGAATGTCGAAAATCGATTCAGCATGGTTCTTGTTTAGCGGATCAAATACATCTGCATAGTCCTGAAGCAACGAATAGCCTAATGGCAGGACCTGATTCAACGTAGTGATCGCCTTTGCGTAATCCTTTTTCGTCAGATACATTTTCCCAAGTAACGTGAGTGCCGCCCCCTGCGTAACGCGGCCTTTATTCAGAGCATTATAACTTACAGGTAATACAGACGCTGCAAGATTCAGATCGCTTTCAATCTGTGCGTAGACATCCTCAACGGGTTGCCGCTCAAACGCATAGGCCTCTGATGGCGTTGCGAGAGGTTCGGTCATGATGATCGCCTCACCAAAATATTGCACGAGAAGAAAGTAATAATAGCCCCTTATGAACTTGAGCTCGCCTTCGAACTGTTGTTTCCGTTCATCACTGAAGGTGGCCGCGGGCATTTTCGCCAGGATGGTATTAATGTTCACCATTGCCTGATAAATGCTGTTGTATAAACTCGTGATGTTTGGCGTGGCTGCATTGATCTGCCAGAATTCGATCGCCTCGAGCGCTGGCCCCTGTCCGCGATTTCCAACGTTGAAGTCCAGCGTCGTGTTGTCAGTAATGAACTCATTGTATTGCCACTGATTAAGGATTAGCGGTTGCAGTTGTCCATATACACCATTGACAGCCTGTTCAACCTGCGTCTCTGTTTGATAATACGTTGACGCTACCAGCACGGTCGGATCCGTCTTGTTCAGGAACTCTTCACTGCATGAGAACAGGAAGCCCATCATCATCACTAATACTGCTATATATTTCTTATTCATATGAGTTACGATTAAAGTTTTTAGAATCTGACATTTGCGCCTACACTAAAAGTCCTCGGAACAGGATACGCCTCATCGTCTACGCCGGGATTTACGCCGCCCCGACGATTGATTTCAGGATTGCTGCCGGGAAAGTCACTGATCAGGAAAAGGTTTTCAGCACTGAAAAACAGCCTGGCATTCTTAAGCGCGGTGGTTTCCGGGAAGCTGAATCCAAGACTGATATTTTTTACCCAAATATGGCTGGCATCATATATATAGCGCGAGTTCGATTCGCGTTGCCACTTCCATGTGCTTGATGTAGCGCCCCTTCCATCACCCGGATTTTCTGCTGACCGCCAGCGATTCACACCAGACTGTAAAATGTTAAAAACGCCATCCATATTCATGGTGGTGGCTTCGATGTTTCTCATAACATCATAATTCTGAGCGCCTGTAAACAGAACGTTAAGGTCAAACATTTTGTAGTCTGCACCCAGTGTCATTGCCCAGTTAAAAGCAGGATGCGGATTACCGATTTCAATCATATCCTTCTGATCATATGAGATCACACCATCACCATTGGCGTCAAAATATTTGTAGGTACCAGGAATTGCGCCATCCTGTGTGGGTGATTCCGCAATTTCAGCGTCGGTATTGAAGATCCCTATCATTTTAAAACCATAGAGCATTCCGATTGGCCTTCCAACCTTCGAAACATTATAAACGCTGTAGAAACCTCCATTCCAGATCTCATCGTTCTCACCGCGTATTTCCAACACCTTGTTGCGGTTGAAGGAAATGTTGAAGTTCCCGCGGAAATTTATCTCGTTGACACTGGTCCGGTAATCAAGCGCCAACTCAATTCCTTTATTTTCAACCTTGCCGATGTTCGAGATCGTTTGGGTAAATCCAGAGATCACTGGAATATCAATGGCTAACAACATATCGTCGGTGACGCGATTATAATACTCCGCGGTAAAGATCAATTTGTTATCGAACAGGCCCATGTCTAGCCCCACATCTGTCTGTTTGGATTGTTCCCAGCCCAGATCAGCATTAGCAAATCTTGCCAATACCTGACCATTGGCAATGCTATTCCCAATTATATAATTCTCCGCACGCATGTTTGACAAGCTTGTATAATTCCCGATATTATTATTACCGGTGATTCCATAACTGGCTCTGAGCTTCAGATCCGTCAACCACACAAGATCAGGAATAAACGATTCTTCAGAAATTCTCCAGCCAACAGACATGGCAGGGAAATTCCCCCATTTATTGTTGGCTCCAAACCGCGAACTTCCTTCACGTCGATAAGATGCGGAAAGCAAATATTTATCTTTATAAGAATAGTTCGCACGTGCAAAAGATGCAAGCAGACTCCAGCTTGCTTCCGAAGACCCGGCATTCTTCTTGATGGCGGCATCCAGATACCTTACCTCATCATTGGGAAATTGATTTCCGGTTGCTGTAAGTGATTTTGCCGTCTCCTCCTGCATGGAATAACCCAACAAAACATCAAATGAGTGATCGTTTATCCTCTTCCCATAGGTGAGGAGCTGGTCCGCGGCGATATTCAAAGATTCAAAGGATCTTTCATACAGACTCGCTTCTCTTGGCGGCGGAAGATTAAAGCCCCGCCCCGCCAAAGTGGAAGGCCGGAACTCCTTTTGGGCGGAATTGATCAGCGTTGCGTTCACTGACGATTTAAATTTGAAATCCTTCAAAAAAGTAATCTGAATGTATCCATTGGATAATACATTGGTAATGTTCAGGTTCCTATCCATTTCATGCATTTCCTGAACAGGATTAACGGTGCCGAATACCCCACCCGTTCCTCCAATATAATTGAGAAAAGTTCCGTCTGGGTTATATACAGGATACCGCGGATCAGTCCACAAAGCCCTGCCGATCAGCGCATCGCGCCCATCTGTATCCCCATATTTTTCATTGGAATTTGACCCTACGATATTCCATCCCATCGAAATGAAATCATTTATTTTTCCGTCGATGTTAGCCCTTACGTTGAACCGTTTGAATCCGGTCTCGATCACTGCACCCTCCTGGTCCAGGTATCCTATGGAGACAAGTGAGCGAATGTCCCCCTTGCCGGCCGACAAGGTGACGTTATAATTTTGGAATCGTGCGTTTTGATTGGTGATCTCCTCGAACCAGTCTGTAGAATATTGCGTCTGCTCGGGATATCTGAATTCCAAGGGAACTTCATCGATTGAAGGCTCGCGCTTTTCGAAGTACCGTATTTTGTCAACGAAACTGTCGTGTTTGAATTGTGCGAACTCAACTCCATTCATCATCTTGGTCCTCCTGGAATCCGGAATATTCTGCACGCCATAATTGGCATCAAAAGTCAGATTCACCTGTCCTTCTTTTGCAGACTTCGTAGTGATCAGGATAACACCGTTAGACCCGCGCGCTCCGTAAATGGCCGTAGAGGCAGCATCTTTTAATACTGAAATACTTTCAATATCGCTCGGGTTGAGACTTTGTCCGATGGAAGTGCCCATGGGAAAGCCATCCACTACGTACAACGGCTGGCTACCCGCACCCAACGAGCCTATCCCGCGGATGGTAACCTCAAGCTCTTGTCCAGGCCTGCCCGAAGTTTGCCTGACTTGAACACCGGGCGCTTGTCCCTGCAGCAATCGGGTCACATTAGTCGCAGGCACATCACCAATATTTTCCATATTGACCACCGAGACGGCGGAAGTGATGTCTGCCCTGCGCTGTGATCCGTAACCAACAATGACTACTTCGGATAGCGATTGTATGTCGGCGACCAGAGCGACGTCGATCGTGGTTCTGCCAGAGACAGCGATTTCCTGCGATGCAAAACCGATGGAGGAAAAAACCAGAATGGCATCATCATTTACGGATATCGAGTAATTGCCATCTACGTCGGTCACTGAACCAGTTGTCGTGTTTTTGACCAGGATGTTG
>CBFGXV010000404.1:0-3794 GCA_965652755.1 uncultured Chryseosolibacter sp.
GGAATCGAAATCCTGAAGTGTGAAATAATCGGGAATGTCCTGTCGCAGCGGTGCGAACTGTTCCAGGCGCGGGCCTTTGATGAATGCAACGTTGTCCTTGTATGCGCTGATGAGGAAGTTGGGATTTTTCTTCGACGTCTCCTTGATCAGCTGGAAGAGCGTTTGTTTTTTCTCTTCACCGTCGATGATGAAGGTGCCGTTAAAGATCTTATGTCTGCAGTGTTCGGAGTTTACCTGAGAGAACCCGAAGACCTCGCTGTCGGTCAGCTTGCGCCCGAGTTCTTTGGAAACGTTTTCGAGGTATTGAATCTCTTCAGCGTTTAGTGCGAGGCCTTCCTTCTTGCTGTAAGCGGCGATATCGTCGATCTCGATGATGGGTTCCGGCTGGTGGTGAATGGTGTAGAGATCCTGCGTGAGTCCATCGTATAGCATTTCCAGCATACGGTCGTGTGGCGCTTGCGGGCTGCTCACTTCATGGAACTCTTCAATACGCCGGATGCCGCGGATGCCCATCGTTTGAGTGATCTCGACCGCGTTGGTGCTCCAGGGGCTAACCATTTCCTTGCGCGGACCGATGAAGATGCCTGAAAGCGTAGTGGCCGTCAGGGGCTTTGCATCGCCGAAGAGCCATGTAAGCTTCTGGATATCAACGGACTGCAAAGGGTGTTCCGCGCCGACGCTGTAAACGATGGCGGCATTTTTACGAAAGAATAAGATCATCAGTGAATGGAGTGGATTTGCGCCGCAAAAATACGAGCATTTTGCACTTATTGATGAAGAAATCGAGAAAATAGACGAAGGCTTTCCTTGTGTTTCCGCTGAAAGTTTCGGCTAGCTGCGAAAGCGTTGCAGCGGGTTTCGGAACGTTATGAGGTGTTGCGTTTGAAGCTCGCGCAAACTGACAGGCCGCGCAACGTCGTTGATGTGCTGGCATTGTGGTTGTGGAGTAAGTGTGTCCCCCTTGATTATCTCGAACCGGGATATGATTAAAGCATCCGCTGCCGGCGAAACAATTGAGGGCGATGCGTGCGCTTGTATGGCAGCGACGGATGGGATAGTAAAGCGTTTTCCAGTAGATATTAGGAGATCGACTCAAGTATGCAAACAAATTTGCTGTGGTCCGGAAGGGAGTATCAGTCGTTGGAGAACTGTCTCGTAACCAGCGGAGACAGTGGGTACGAAGTAAAGTCGACGATCATCGGGGCTTATCAGGGGGCCATTTACAAAGTAGAATACACCATCAGGACGAATCAGGATTGGGTGACTTTATTTTGTGAAATTGACAGTCAGCATAGCGATCGCATAGAACACATCCTTCTCGAAAGTGACGGCAAAGGCAATTGGCTGATGGACGGTAAAGAGGTGAAACAATTCAGGGGATGCATCGATGTTGATATACCTTTGACGCCTTTTACGAACACGCTGCCAATCAACAGACTGAGATTAGAGCATGGTGTGGAAGAGCAGATCGCCGTGATCTATATCGACGTTCTCGGCGGACAGATCCGTCCTGTCAGCCAAAAATATCTTCGTCGCGCCGACAAAATATACCACTACGAAAACGTGCCAAACGACTTCGAAGCCGATATTGAAGTAGATGAGATGGGATTTGTAGTCCACTATCCCGCTTTGTTTGTAAGAAGCGCTAAATTGGCGACCAGCTATCCGCAGTAATACAGGTCACCAAGAATGGAAATCATCATCACGAGTCTCATCGCCTTCGCTTCCACGAACGTTGACGACATTTTCTTGCTGACACTTTTTTACGGGGACAAAAGATTCCGGCACAGGGAGATCCTCGCAGGTCAACTATTGGGGATCGGAACGCTGATAGCCATCAGTCTCGCTGGTTCTTTGCTCGGATTGCTGGTAGCCCCGCCGTACATGGGTCTGCTCGGTCTCATTCCCATTTTTTTGGGAGTAAAAGGAATTATAGCCCTGTGGCGTAATGATGCCGACGCAGATGATGAAGACCTGCACACGCGAAAAGGAAAAAGCAGGTTGCTGAGCGTTGCTGGCGTTACCATCGCGAACGGAGGAGACAACATCGGGATCTATGTACCCTTGTTCGCCACTTTTGCCTGGCCGGACAAAGTGGTGATGATAACAATGTTCTTCATCATGACATTCGTCTGGTGTTTCACCGCGCGGTATTTTGTCAAGCATCCCTACGTCGCAAAGAATGTTGAAAGGTACGGCCATATTGTGACCCCGTTTGTATTGGTAGCGCTCGGCGTTTATATCTTTTACGAGAACGGTACATTTGGATTGTTGGGTGGATCCTGAGAAATCTGTCGCGTCTCGCGAAGATTTCGAAGGACCCCGATCAATGAAATGCAAGCTGAGCGAACTGATGCGCTCACCATGCGAATGGCGACGTTTCAAAGCCTTTCTTCTGCTCTTACGTGGAATAGATTAATATCACGAAATGTTCTGGTAAGGCGGAAAAACCGTGTTATTTTTAAACGTACAGTCATGTTGGTAAGCGATCAATGCTTGAATATTGAAATAAGCCTACCTGAGCTCCGCCTGTCCTGAGAAATCTGTCGCGCTTCGCGAAGATTTCGAAGGATCCCGAACCAATGAAATGCAAACGGAGCGAAGTGATGCGCTCACGATGGAATGGAGCCGTTTCAAAGCTCGTGTCTTTCCCTGGTGCTTAGCAGTGTCAAATATCTTTATCCGGATTTTTGGTAAGGCAAAAAACGCTTTATTTTTAAACTTACGTCCTGGTCTAGAGGAGCCTGATAAAAACAAGTTAAGATCGAGACAATGGCGTTGATTTTTGATTTGATGAAACTCCTGGTAATATCAGTCTTACTGACGAGTATATCAACAGCTTGGACTTATTGCTAAAATACTATACGGAAAGTTAGAGGCACGGTTAACATATACTTACGATTCCTCTGGCAGACGGCAGAAAGGTACTTATAGCGCCCAACATAACGCATAATCAATAGCGAGGTTCCGCATTAATTTGTAGCTTAGTTGTCACCAAGCATTCGGTGTTCCTTCACTAAAACCATTATTCATTCCCTATGAAAAAATTCATTGTAATAACCTAATGTTGGCCGCCTTGTGCACTTACGCCATAGTTCAAGGACAACATTTTCAAGATGAAGTGAAGATCACGGTTACTGCCGATAAGATAACAACTTTCGATATGTTCGATGGTAGTCAGGGAGTTGTAAAAGGATTGACAACTCCCTACGAGATCAAATTCAGTCGCACGGATTCTCATTTCATCTTTAAATCACTCAAGGCCAAGTCAAACTTGAAAATCAAGGTGGAGATGAATAATAAGGAAACGGTGGAAGCAGATTGGCCGATTACTGTTTTAGTAATCACTAATAGCTCATGTACGACCTTTGGAATGTAACAGCAAGTTTCCGGCGCGGAGCTTTCGCACAGGATACCACAGAATTATCTAACCCCCGTTTATGACCCAGGAAGAACTTAAAGCCCTTCAGACACCCTTAAAAGAAAAGTACCGCGAGGCTCCCGGAAGTGCCATGATCACGTTGCGCGCGTCGGGAAAAGTAGGAGAGGGCATCTCGTGTAAGCTCCAGACAGGCAAGGCGCTTGTAGAAGCCGGACTACATCCCGCTACTGGCGGCAATGGTGTCCAGGCGTGCTCGGGTGACATGTTGCTGGAAGCGCTCGTAGCCTGCGCAGGCGTCACGCTCCGCGCTGTGTCCACTGCCATTGGAGTCGATGTTCGCGCCGGAACGGTTAGCGCCGAAGGCGACCTCGATTTCCGCGGAACACTCGGCGTCTCAAAGGAAGTGCCCGTT
>CBFGXV010000405.1:0-3791 GCA_965652755.1 uncultured Chryseosolibacter sp.
ACGTATTCTCCAGCTTTACAACGACCTCACTAACAGGAATCTGTCGAACTTTGGTCACGTCACCCGTAAGTCTTAGCCTGACAGAGAAGTAGCGCCCATCAGAAGGATGCGAACGCGTGTCATTGAAAGGCCTATCCGAAATATATCCCTCCACAACCAACGCCACGGCATTGTCCTTTATCACAAACTCATAACGTTCGACACATGCCCCCGCAATCAAAAAGACCAGAAAGAATTTAATCCGCCTTAGCATGGATCAAAAGCGAAAGTTATAATTGACCGCAGGAAAAATGCTCCCCAATACTGCAAGCTTCGATGCAGTTCCATATCTGTTAAAGGCAACAGAATATGTGTTCTTGCGGCTGTAAACATTAAACAATGAGAACACCCATTCACTTCGAAATCGTTTATTGCTTCGAATTTTGTCTTTGATCGTCCATGAAATATCAAGGCGGTGGTAATCCGGGATGCGATAATCGTTGCGCTCGGAGTAGTTCAATACGGATAGATAAACGTCATAACTAAACTTGGAAACAGGTATGGTGATCGGCCGACCCGTGCTGTAGTTGAAATTAGCCGATAAAAAACTGCGCACGCCGAGTTGATGATTCAGGATCAATGACACGTGGTGCGGCTGATCAAAAGCGGACGGATAATATTCGCCGTCGTTAATGATGATGCCGGATGATTCATCCTTGAAACGGCGAAGACTCCGCGACCAGGTGTATGCAAGCCACCCGTTCGTCCTTCCTGTGGCTTTTTTTAACAGTACCTCTACACCGTAAGCCAGACCATCGCCCTGTGAAAGTCCCGCTTCCAGCGCGGGGTTCAACGTGATGTCCGCGCCCTCGATATAATCCACCGCATCGCTGATCTCCTTGTAAAATCCTTCAAGAGAAAGCTCGTAGCGGTTGTCTTTCAGGTTTTGAAAGATCCCAAGCGAATACTGGTCACCGATCTGTGGCCTGAGGCGCGGGCCGCTTGTCACCCAGTAGTCCTGCGGAGTTGTCGACGATGTGTTGGAGATCAGGTGCATGTATTGAAGACCGCGGTAGTAACTCCCTTTGATGGAAGCTCGTGCGTTTACGAGGTAACGAACAGATACTCTGGGTTCGAGTCCTGAGTAGCGCTTGATTATTTCATTACTGCCATAATAGACCGTATCGGCAATGGAAGGATATCGCCCGTTCATATTGCTATAGTCGTAAGTTAAAATATTCTCCTCGCCAAGCCGCAGAAAGTAACTATAGCGCAAGCCGGCGGACAGAGACCATTTCTCGGTAATGTCTTTATCCCATTGAAGATACAGCGCGGATTCAAGCGATCGCTGATCCTGCATATCTTCGGGCACAACATTATCGAAGTTGTCAGTCGGGGTTAATTTCCCCGGTTCCAGCACCGTGGCGTTCGCCTCTAACCCGCCAAGTAATTTCGATTCATCGTTCAGCACCCGGGAGTAATCATATTTTAATCCGGTGTTACGGATAGCATTATAATATTTGAATCCTTCAATCTCGCTGATGCTGTGTACTTCGCTGGAGTAGTTACTGTTTGAAAGGGTCATCGTCGAAAAACTGTTTTCGTGAAAGGTATGGTCCCACTTCAATGAAAAGTTTGTCGTGGACCAGCTGAAGACAGAGTCTGTCGCCAGCTTGAAATCATCGTTGCTGTGATAACCGGACAGCGTGAGATAATTATTCTCATTAATGGTATGGAAGATCTTCGCCGTTATATCGTGGAAGTTGGCGGCGCTGCTCCGCAACGAGATGTTATCGGTGGCATGAACGAGCCAGTTTGCATAAGATATCCTTCCACCAACCAGGTAAGAGGATCTGTTTCTGACAATAGGACCTTCAGCCGTGAGTCTGCTTGATATCAGTCCCAACCCTCCCGATATTGTATGTTTACTTGCATCTCCGTTGCGGAGGGAAACATCAAGAACGGACGATATGCGGCTTCCGAAGTTCGCAGGTCCCCCGCCCTTATAGAGCGTGACATTGCTGACCAGATCCGGGTTGAATGCTGAGAAAAAACCGAACAGGTGAGACGGGTTGTATATGATCGCTCCGTCCTGCATGATGAGATTTTGTCCGGACTCGCCACCCCTCACGTTGAAACCTGAAGCCAGCTCGCCGACCGTGCTGACGCCCGGCAGCGTTGTCAGACTTCGGATCGGATCGATCTCGCCCATAAAAGCTGGCAGCGCCTTCAATGTTGTAATGCTCAAAGTTTCAACTCCGGTTATCTTAGCTGTAACGTTTTCATCCACCCGGTCTGCAATGATTGTCACGCTCTGTAACTCTCGTGATTCGGGCAAAAGTTTCGCGGACAGCTCATGTTCGCTGCCAAAACGACTAAACCCGATGATGTAGTGGTTTGGTTCGTATCCGATATACTCGACGTCTATCTGAATTATGTTGCCGTTGACAACGCCCGCGTTGAACCTTCCCTCGACATCGGCGGCGGCCGTCTTGTTCATTTGCGGCAGAAAGATCTTTGCGCCTATTAATGGATCAGAGTTGATTGCGTCGAAGACAGTTCCTGTCAGTGTGATCCCCGTGTTTTGCTCGCCGCGAAAAAGAAGAAAATTTTCCCTGTTCAGCGCAAACTTCCGTTCAACCGACTTATCAATGATAAAAATCACCGCGTCGCTGAACCGGAAAATGGTAAAGTTGGTCAGATAATTTTCAAGAAAATCGGTAAGCCTGGTCTTCTCTATGATACCGGTGATGGTGTAAGCGCGCATCTCGTTCAGGTTGCATATGAAATCAACCTGGTGTTCCTCCTCCGCCCGGGATAGAAAGTCCCCTAAAATCTTTCCATTGTCCGAGGGGTCCAGCACGATATTCTTAAAGCTCTGAGCATCGGCGAATGTTACAAGGAATGAGAGAGCACAGATGCAACAGAATCTGATCATTGGTATATATGAGGTGATGATTGTAGTCTGCGTCAAGCAAATTCAACGTATTGCGGATCTATTCCGTTAAACAAAATCCGAATTAAAGTTATCAAAAATTGAGTAGGTAAGGTAGCGATTATTTCGCTACCCGCCCTCTCACACCACCGTACGTACCGGTCTGGTATACGGCGGTTTGTTAGAACAACGATACGCTTTCCTCTCATGTGGCCTCTGCATTTACATCCATAACATCCGCGTAGGGTTGTATTTTGATTTCTTTTGCAATCTCATCCTGTTATGCCTGCCTCATATGCATTTTTCTGTTCGTAAGCCCGAGAGTTTGCCGCCGGCTTCCTTCAGATTCCACCTTGGGCGGACACCCTTGCTTTTGGCTAACACTTCTCCTACGAGCGTGTTCGAGACTTGCGCCCTAGAGTGATTAAACGTCCCTGACGCACAATGAGAAAAGGCAGGGATTCCCTGCCTTTTTCAAGATTGTTTTTCAGCA
The DNA here is from genome assembly GCA_965652755.1 of uncultured Chryseosolibacter sp. GTDB lineage: Bacteria > Bacteroidota > Bacteroidia > Cytophagales > Cyclobacteriaceae > Chryseosolibacter. Next base: position 3,408 of record CBFGXV010000405.1, read on the forward strand.
TCGACCGGATGCCAGACTCAGAAGTTCCTTACGACTACACCAACACGCAAACTGTCCAGTTACTACTTGCAGTCGGCGAAAAGGAGAAGGCCCTTGAAATGACAGACATTCAAAGCAAACGCGCGAATGATCTCGCGGGTTACTATCTGCGCAAACGGGAGTTCGGCCGTGATCTTCAGGTGCCTATTGTAATTCTTGGCGAACTTCAGCGCGTGCTGTTTGAAAACGGCGAGACGGAGGCTGCAGAAAAGTCGAGGTCTTGTATAACAAGTATTACGCCGCGTTCCAGAACCGGGGACAGTTCGACAGATCGGATTTTTAAGGCCTGCCCACAGTCGTGAACCGGGTTGATTAAATCAGCAGGGTAGTGGTTATTTCACTGGC
>CBFGXV010000406.1:0-3775 GCA_965652755.1 uncultured Chryseosolibacter sp.
GACCGGGCGCCCGGACCTGGTGTTTGCAGGCGTGATCGCCGGCATTGTCGGCGGAAGCTTCGATTTGCTGTGAAGACTGACGCCCAGATCCTGAATAATTCCTGTCTTGATATCGTATACCCAGCCGTGCACCATCGGCAACTCCCGGTTTCGCCACGCGTTCTGAATAATAGATGTCTTTGACAGGTCAAACACCTGCTCGATGACATTTAACTCCACGAATCGCTTCAGTCTTTGGTTGTGATCCTCGATGCCGTCAAGCTCCTGGTGATGGAGGCGGTACACGTCCTTGATGTGTCGCAGCCAGTTGTCTACCAGACCGTACTGTTCGTTTGTCATGGCAGCAGCGACTCCGCCACAACCGTAGTGGCCGCATACAATAACGTGTTTGACTTTCAGAATATTCACGGCGTAATCAAGAACACTCAGAAGATTCATGTCGGAGTGAACGACCATGTTTGCAATGTTGCGATGCACGAATACCTCACCAGGATTGGTGCCCGTAATCTCGTTTGCCGGAACGCGGCTGTCAGAGCAGCCAATCCAAAGTACTTCCGGACTCTGCCCCTTTGCGAGGCGTTCGAAGAAATCCGGATCCTGATTCAACTTCTCCGCCACCCACCGTTTGTTTCCTTTTAGTAATTCTTTATAAGTGTCCATATAAAATGATCGTTTACGCATTGAGCCACGATGATGAATCAATGCAGTGCCATCCTCCCGTAACAAGAGGAATCGATAAATGTTAAATTAAGTGTAATAGGGTCTTATAGAGACGTGGAAAGGCGCTCCGGGGGAGGAGAGAAGATCTCAGAGTGATCTGCGTGCAGATAATTCTCCTCGGCGTCGCGATGTGTTCTGGCCGCGATGAGGAACAAAGATGAATGGTGTAGTGACAGTTCGCCCGCTATCGAGAACATCTTCAGCGGCGCGTCGCCCGTTGAATGAGCGTCGCGTTCTTCTTCAACGCCGGCGTTCAGCACCAGGTTGCAGACGTTTTCAATCATCTGCTTATCCTTCAGTTCGAGCAGGCAAACTTCGGCCAGGAAAAAACTCATGTTCAGGAATATGAGCCCTGTCAGCAGGCTAAGGATCCTTGTAACCGTTGGTTTCCTGTAATACTTCATCCGCACGAAAGTACGGTAATTTTTGATAATTGGTTTCGAAGTGGCATTATTGGAGGCTACTTTTAAGAAAATTTAACATTTAACCACGGTTTTTAACGCTTATTCCCGCAAATCGCATTATGATACAACCCGATGCCCTCAACATGGTCGCCGATTTTCACGAAACTTTTAAACATCCGATCCTCCGTCAACCCGCAATCCCTTCTGAAGATCGTTGCAAGCTACGGGTAGCGCTCATAGCAGAAGAACTCAGGGAGCTCGAAGCGGCCATCCGGGATAATGATATTGTGGAGGTTGCCGACGCATTGTGTGATATCCAGTACGTGCTGTCAGGAGCCATTCTTGAGTTCGGACTGGCAGACAAGTTCAAGGCGTTGTTTGAAGAAGTCCAGCGTTCCAATATGAGTAAGGCGTGTTCTTCGGAAGAGGAGGCCAGGAAAACGGTTGATCATTACATGCAAAAGGACGGAACGGAATGCTATTACCGCCAGGAGGGTGAGAAGTGGCTGGTTTACAGGAAGTCCGATAACAAGACAATCAAATCGGTAGGATACAGTCCCGCAAACCTGCAGCAAATACTGACTTCCTGATTTTACCTTTTACCCGGGACTGGTATTCATTCGAGGGAGTTCTTTGTAACCCAGTACCGGAAAGCGATCAACGCCTGATCGAGTTTTGACAGTTTGCTCAGATCGCGTTTGCTGTATCTCGGCAGCGCCCATTTGTTGATTCCGGCCAGGAATTTAAAGAGTGATTTTTTCATGTCATCTGCATAAATGCGCCCGGTTAAACGTTTTAATTTTTATATTTAAATCCATTAAACCAAAAATATGGAAAATATTCAGTCCGGTTCTTTTCTTGACATATGGCATCAGGCAATGCTGATCGGGGCGATCCTCATGTTCGCCGGAGGCATTGCCATGTTTGTATTCCATCACCTTAAAGTCGCCTCTACAAAGACTCCGAAAGGCAAGTATGATTATATCAGCCGCCGGGAAATAAAAAACCTTGAAATTGTCTTTATACTTTTCGCAATAGGCGCGGCAATGCTTATCAACCGTTATGGAATGGACAAGCTGGACGAGATGGGAGTCTGGTTCTATGTTCGCCTGTTTATGTCATTCGCGGGCGGAACCCTGGTGGGCTACGTTGCATTTCTCATTCTCGAATACTATTACCCAACCCGCCTGGACAAGCGACTGAAGAAATGGCGCTATATGCCTCGCGTGAATCCGAAGACCGGAAACAAGATGCGGCTTCTGGCGGAACATGAAGAGGACGTTCACCTTGACGAAGGAATGCGCGCTGAAGAAGATGTTTTCTCAATCGACTACGACGTCTGGTTTGACGCTGCCACCAATGATGTGCTCGTCGAAAAATATCCAGGGCATATGCAGGCCCTGCAATGTGGAAGTTGCGGATTTTTTACCCTGAAAGTCGTTCGGGAAGAAATTACCCAAAAGCCCACCCTCAACACTCCCGGTGAACTGATCAAACACTACGAATGTTCTTACTGCAAGTCGGTCAGGGCTACGGCCTTCAAGATATCCACGATGGAAGGGGACGATTTCAAGCACGAAAAACACAGTTTCAGGAAGGAAAAAGACGTTGTTCTGATAAAAGTCGAGATAAAATCCCGCGAGGGCAGCTCAAAATTCTTTGAATTCGGCGATCTCAGCCAGGCCCAGCGATTCCTGAATGAAATTGAGGAAAGTGATAAACAATAGGTACAATCCTTGCTTTCAGGTATTTAAAACCCTCCGGCCGTAGCAATTCTAACCAAAGGGCAAGTTTTTACGTTGGGTAAGAAGATAAAATTTATGAAGCGGATATTATATGCACTCGTCGCCGGACTGATCGGCTGGAATGTTCAGGCATCCATCCCGGGCGACACGACCGATTTGAAACCCAAACCGGTCTATGGAAAAGAAGCGAAAGTGGTTTCGTTTATCCTCGATAACAATCACTACCGGAAGATAAGTCTGAACGACTCCTTGTCTTCGGTCATCCTCAAGGAGTATCTGGAAGCACTCGACAACAACAAAACGTACTTTACTGCGGCTGATATAGCGGGTTTCGAGAAGTACCGCTACCAGATCGACGATCTCACAAAGGCGGAAAATGTAGACCCGGCCTACGAGATCTACAACGTGTTCAAAAAGCGCTTTGACGAACGTATGGACTATGTGTTGACGAAGCTGGTGAATGAAAACTTCGACTATACGCGGGATGAGTATTATGAAACAGACAGGAGCAAAGAACCCTGGGCTGCCAACACCGCCGAGATCAACGACATCTGGCGCAAGGTCATCAAACATCAGGCGCTGAGTCTGAAGCTTGCCGGCAAGAAACCCGAAGATATCCGGAAGACCCTTAAGGAGCGCTATGAACGCCTCGTGAAGACCTATACCCGCGACGTGAACGCGGAGGATATCTTCAGCATGTACATGAACTGCATCACGGAGTCTTACGACCCTCACACGAATTATTTTTCGCCTGCAGCGGCTGAAAGGTTCAAGCAAAGCATCAGTCTTTCCCTTGAAGGCATCGGCGCGCGCTTGCAGACTGAGAATGATTATACCAAAGTCGTTGAGATCCTGCCCGGCGGCCCGGCTGAAAAGAGCAGATTGATCAAGGTCAACGACCGGATC
>CBFGXV010000407.1:0-3769 GCA_965652755.1 uncultured Chryseosolibacter sp.
CATTTTTGATCAATCCAAGTTTGAACCGCCGGCGACCATCAAGCAAGCGGAGATCAATGTTGAGCGCGCGCAAAGAGAGTATTCACAGGCGCTCGAAAACTACAAGATCAAGAAAAGGAAAAATGCTGCCAAGATGCGGGAACAGGCGGCAGAATTACGGAAGGTGCAAACCGAGCACGATGGAATGATGAAGGCTATTCAGGAGTTCCGCATTTCTGCCCCTGAATCAGGAATGGTCATTTACCACAAGAGCTGGGACGGAAAACCCCTGAAAGCGGGCTCGCAGATCAACATGTGGGAACCAACGGTGGCCACATTGCCTGATATGACAACGATGATGTCAAAAACGTACGTCAATGAAGTTGATGTGAGAAAGGTACGGTCCGGGCAGAAAGTTGAAGTCGGTCTTGACGCTTATCCCGAGAAGAAACTGGTCGGCTCTGTAATTCGCGTCGCCAATGTTGGCGAGCAGCGACCCAATTCGGACGCTAAAGTATTTGAAGTATCAGTAGAGATAGAAGGCACCGACCCGACGATCAGGCCCTCCATGACCACCAGTAACAAGATCATCACAAAACTGATCGACAACGCTTTGTTTGTCCCGCTCGAGTGCATGCACAGTCACTTCGACACGGTGACCTATGTATTCAAGCGCGAAGGCCTCAACATCGTAAAGCAGGAGGTGATCATGGGGGAAACCAATGCGAACGATGCTGTGATCCTGGGCGGCCTTGAGGAGGGTGACCGTGTTTACCTGTCTCTGCCTGCTGGCCAGGAGGAAAAGGAGATCAGGCTCTTGCCTGAAATGAATGGCAAGCGCAAGAAGAAGGAAGAAGCACCGGCGCAGGAACCTGCCGTAGTCACTCCTGACCGCATCGGAAAAGCTGAGAGACCTGCACGTCCAACCAAGTAAGCGATGCTTCAAAGGACACTTGCCAACCTGTACATAGCCATCGACGCCGTGACCTCCAACAAGGTGAGGTCCCTTCTGACGGCACTCGGGATAATTTTCGGGGTTGCGGCTGTTATTGCCATGCTCGCGATCGGGAACGGCGCGCAACAGGAGATCCTGGATCAGATCAAACTCGTCGGCGTTAATAACATCGTCGTCAAGCCCGTGATCGAGCAGGAAGAGGAGAAGATCGAAGAAGGCCAGAACCAGAACGAAAAAAAGAAATTCTCTCCGGGCCTTACCGTTCGCGATGTGAGGAGTATTGCAGCTACGATTCCCTCGCTTACGCGCATCAGCCCCGAAATCATTCTTGAGACCACAGTCGTACGCACCGGCTATCGCCGGTCGGCCAAGCTCGTCGGAGTTGAACCTTCGTATTTTGAGATCTTCAGCTTCGAGTTGCAGGAAGGCCAGATGTTTATGGACGAACAACTGCGCCTCGGATCACCGGTCTGCATCATCGGGCAATCCATCAGAACGCGATTTTTTCCTACTGAAAATCCCATCGGAAAGAATATCAAAGTCGGACCTCACTGGCTGACAATCATCGGCGTGCTGGAAGAACGGTTCGTTTCCCAAAATGCCATCAGTAAACTCGGCATCCGGGATTTCAACATGGACATTTACGTGCCCTTGAATACGATGCTGATCAGGTACAAGAACAGAGATAAAGTGACTGCAACTGATCTGCTGCAGGCTTCGGCACGCAACAGGAGTCGTGGGATGAACCAGGCGGCTGAAGAAAGCGAAGAGGAACGGAAGAACTATCACCAGCTCGACAGACTTGTTCTCCAGGTGGATGAAACTCCCGCCCTGCAGCCATCCGCGGAAGTCATATCCCGGCTATTGAAGCGCAGACATTACGAGATGGTCGACTTTGAGATCGAAATTCCCGAACTGCTTTTAAAGCAACAGCAGCGCACGAATGATATTTTTAATTATGTCCTCGGCGCGATCGCAGGGATCTCGCTGCTCGTCGGCGGGATCGGGATCATGAACATCATGCTCGCTTCTGTGCTCGAAAGGATCAAAGAGATCGGTTTGCGTCTTTCAATCGGCGCGAAAAAAAGCGACGTGACACAGCAGTTCCTTTTTGAAGCTGTGATGATCAGTGTGTCGGGTGGTTTGATCGGTGTTATCCTCGGGATCTCCATGGCCTATGTGGTGTCCGAGTTCGCAAACATTCCCACGCTGATAAGCTTCAGCTCTATTGTGCTTTCATTTGGTGTTGCGGCCACCGTTGGATTGATTTTCGGAATTGCCCCCGCGAGAAAGGCAGCCAGCCAGGATCCAATTACTTCATTGCGATATGAATAAATTCTTTAAGGTATTTCTGTTTTTATCTTTTGTGCTTTCTGCCCCCGTAATAAACGCTCAGCAAGTTCTCACGCTGGAGGATATAATTCAACGGGCAAAAACCCAGTCACCATCTTCAAAGTGGGCCGAGACAAGAAAAGAAAACAGATTTTGGTCGTACCGCTCATTTAAGACTGAATACAACCCGCAACTCCGGCTGGAAGGCCAACTCCCCGTCTATTACAAGCGCGTGAACCAGGTTATCCAGCAGGATGGATCCATAAGGTATATTCCCGTTCAACAGACCGATAACCAGGTCTCTTTGGGGTTGTTTCAGCCAATCGCATTTACTGGAGGAACGATTTCCGCCAACTCGGGCCTGAGTTTCTTCAAAGATTACAATGACGAAACAAATCTTGCGGAGCAATGGAGCGGAAGTGTTTTCTACGTCGCGCTGAACCAGCCTTTATTATCGTTTAACAGGTACAGGTGGCGGAAGCGGATCGCACCCCTTGAATATGAAGAGTCCAAAAGGGATTATGTCGAAGAAATGGAGGGAATAGCGCAAACGGCGGTACAAAGGTTTTTCAATGTATTGGAGGAGCAGATCAATCTTCAGATAGCAACTTTCAACCTCGCCAACAACGATACGATTTACAAGATTGAACAAGGCCGGTATAACATAGGAACAACATCACTCGATAAGCTTTTGCAGGTCGAACTTCAACTACTTACTTCCCGGCAGCAGGTGGCGGAGGCAAATCTTGATCTCGAAACGGCCCGGCTTCAGTTGCGTTCATATATCGGGCTAAACGACGAAGACCAGTTTCAGTTGACGTTGCCTGAAGGAATACCACAATTCACAGTTACGGTAGAGGAAGCGTTGCAATATGCCAAACAGAATAGGGCCGACTACGTCGCATTTCAAAGAAGACGCCTTGAAGGTGAACAGCTTGTAGCCCAGGCAAGAGGAAATCGTTTTCAGGTAAATGCGAGAGCTGCATATGGATTGAATAATAATGGGTTGGTCCTGGATGATATCTATCGGAGCCCCACAGAGCAGCAACAATTTAGTCTCACTTTTGCGGTCCCCGTTCTCGACTGGGGACGAAACAAAGCGATGATGAGAACCGCAATTGCCAATAAGAAGCTTGCTGATTTCCAGATTGCTCAGGATGAGGTGAATTTCGAACAAAATATTATGACACAGGTGCGTCAATTCGAAATGCTGCGACTTCAGCTGGAGATCACCAAAAAATCAGACGAAGTAGCAGCCGAACGATACAACGTTTCCCAAAACCGTTACCTTATCGGCAAGATCGATATCACCAACCTCAATATAGCGCTTACTGAGAAGGATGACGCAAAGCGAAGATATGTTCAAGCGCTACGCGATTTTTGGATCGCTTACTTTAATCTAAGGCAACTGACGTTATATGATTTCGATGAAGGAAAGTTGCTTTACGTGCCTGAGAAGGAATGATGAAGATCATCACACTATCTTCCCGTATAGTTGAACGG
>CBFGXV010000408.1:0-3752 GCA_965652755.1 uncultured Chryseosolibacter sp.
CTTCTGGGAAGAACGCGGACAGACAATCAACCCTTTCTCGTGAGGTATGATCTGATTCAACCTGTCGTTCTCTTTCGCAGGTTCTTTCCACAAGGAGCTTCCATTCTGCAGATCAAATGCGTAATAAACATTCGAATAAAATTTCTGCGGTTCGCCCTGGCTTGAAGAGGATGTAAAGCCTGACCCAGTATCAGATTCAACATCGGTACCGACAAACACTACACCCTTCTTATGAGTCGAGAAGACGATCTCCGCCTTTGTGGAGGCCTGGATGGCGTTTTTCCAGATCACTTTTCCATCTTTCGTATGAACCCTGATCACGTAGTTGGGATGTGTTATGATAATGGTCTCATCGCCGAGTTCCAGCGGTTCGCTTGTGAGCGACTGAAGGTTGCTCAGCTGTTGACCCATGGCCTGCAACTTGCCAAGAAACCCTTTTGTGGCCGGGGCGTCAGCTTTGAACATCTCATCGTTGCTCCACAATTGCTGCCCGCCGACAATGTCATACATGAACAGCGAAGCCACGAGTGTCTTTGGCTTCACTCCTATTATGAGGAGCCTGCCGGACTGCGGTAGCACGTGCCTGCTCAGAACACCAATTTGTTCCTGCTGGGAATCAAACAAGACCTTCCCGCTCGCAACGTGAATGATCGCCTGCATGGGGATCGTTGAAGTTTTGTCTGTCTGATAGGCGATGGTGAGAAACTCGGTCCCTTCAACTTCCTGATAGAACTCAGGGTTGATCGCCGCGAAATTTTTGTTGTGCCAGAGGATCTTCCCATCATCAGGATTGACTCCGTACAAGCCGTCGTTCGTGTTGACGATGAGGTAGCCCAGGGAGTGAACACGCTGCCAGGTAATGGGGGTTTTGAATTTCGCTGACCACGATGGTGCACTTTTGGGCTGGGCATTGACCACTAAAGCCAAAATAACCATGCACGCTGTAAGCGCGCGGGATAACGCCTTCATAAGGTGATTTGTTAGGTGGTAAGGATTAATATCTGAAATGAAGTTACACAACGGTGATGAATACCCGCGACATTATGTAATGTAATCACCCATTCAGTTGGAATTGCAAAAAAACCGGCCAGCCTTACCCTGTTTTAACGGATATGGAGTTCATTCAATGTAATACCCATGGCTTTCAACTCGCGCAGGATCGGCTCATAAAACCCCGGTGTCGTCGGGATACAAACGCCTTTTTCGCTGATCTGCCCGAAGGCGATCAGCTTTGTCGCGATAGCAAGCGGGAGCCCGACTGTTTTTGCCATTGCTGTATAGACATCGTCAGCTCCCGTTGCAACCAGCGAAGCCTGGATCTCTTTTCCCACACCATCCACCTTGTATTTGAAACGATGCCACATGACGATCTGATCTTTGTCGCCTTTGGAAAGCGCCCACTTTTTGTTCAAGATAGACTGAAGGATACTGGCCGGTGTACCTTCTTTTTCTCCAATTGAAAGCTGATCAAAAAATCCCGACCATTTCAGCATGGCTATCTCACGGGCTGTCGCCTTAAGACCGAAGTGAGCGCATAGCTTTTCTTCGAGATTATCACAATCGGGGATCGCCGGGAGAAATGAGTCGAGAAAATCCGCGTGAGTCATCCTCGAAACACCTTCCATCTGATAGGTATCATCACAGCAACCGAGTTGCACCAGCAGATTCCACGCTGCGCAAAAGCCCTGGTGTCTCAATGTCCCGCGCAGCATGGTGGATATGCCATCTAACCCATAGGTGGTAATATATTTTAATGAATCGCGGTTGGCGTATCCTTCATAGTGACCGTAGCCCGGCACATACACCGGCGTGAGTCGCTGAAATAATTGTTGATAGGGAATGTATTTGCTTTTCCCTTCATGCAAATACTTCGCCGTGCCTTGCCCGGCTGTCACGACGTTTCGTGGGTTCCATGTAAACTTGTAACGCCACGGATTTTCGGGATCCGTGTCGTGTGCAATCAATCCTCCCGTGAAGGATTCGAAGGAGGTTATGATCCCTCCGCTGTTTCGGATACCATCGATCACTTTCATGGCGCTCAGGTGATCGATGCCCGGATCAAGACCACACTCGTTCAGAAAGATCAACCCCTTCTTTCTGGCTTCCGTGTCGAGCACCTTCAGTTCATCTGACACATAACTGGCTGTCAGAAAATGTTTGCCGGCCTCGAGACAACGGACAGCAACAAGAGGATGATACGCTGGCGGTAGCAGCGAAATAACAATATCGGATTGCGCTATAACGAGCTTGCTTAATTCGATATTGCTGACATCAAACTCTACTGCCCGGCCGTTCTCTGAGGATCCGATCTTTCCGCGGGCCGCTTCGATAGAAACATCTCCGACTGTTACGGTCCACTCACAAGCTTGCGCGCTATCAAGAAGGTATCTGATCAATGATGCGGAGGATCGTCCCGCGCCCAGAACCAATATGCGTTTCATATTGCAAAGTAATGTAAATACCGAATAGAAATCCGGCTAAATTAATTAACTTACCTTTCAACCAGCGCACTTTATGGAAGCATTTCTCATCGTAAATCACCTCGAAGATCTGGATCTCGAATCGAAGTATCTCGCCCATAAAGCGAAAGACGCGAGCGCGCATGCATACGCACCGTATTCGAAATTTCAGGTCGGGGCCGCTGTGCTTCTTGACGATGGCAATATCATTACGGGGACAAACCAGGAAAATGCCGCGTATCCGTCAGGCATGTGCGCCGAGCGCGTTGCTCTTTACGCCGCCGCGGCGCAGCACCCGGAAAAGGTCATCACCAAGATTGCCGTGGTGGCGCGGCGCAAGGGGGCAAAAGAACTCGCCCCGGCCACATCGTGCGGACCCTGCAGGCAGGTCATGCTTGAGTTCGAGATCAGACAGGGCAAATCCATTGAAGTGATCATGCAGGCTGAGGATCATAAATGGGTGAAAGCTGCATCTGCACAATCACTTCTTCCGTTCAGTTTCACGAGGCTAAGCCTTGAACACCACGAAAAAAAATAAATTTTCACGCTTTTTTCGGGCGGTTCCGCATCACTGCCACCAACGTATGGCCCGCACGCCGATAATTAACGCGAAATCCGCAGGCTTAATAACGATGAAACGCATGTAAGGTTTATCCGCCAAATTCACCAGCCTCCAAGCGGCCATAAGGTAATTTAGCAGGTAAATGATGCCCTACATGCAGGACCTGGACATTGCTGATCTAAAACGAATTTCGGAGTTGATCTATGAAAAGTACAACTACGACTTCCGCAATTACGCCATGTCATCCTTCAAAAGACGGGTGGTTAGAATCCTTGAAGTAAAAAAGCTCACCCTGCCAAACCTGCTCGGGAAGCTAACCGATACACCCCCGTTCATTCACGAATTCATTGACGAGCTTACCGTAAACGTCACCGAGATGTTTCGCGATCCGGGTTTCTGGAAAGTGATGCGTCACGAAGTACTTCCTGCTATTCACCGCGACAAGAAAAAATTCACTATCTGGCACGCAGGCTGTTCATCCGGTGAAGAGGTCGTCACGATGGCCCTGTTACTGCGCGAAATGGGTATCACCGATGACGTTTCGATCACCGCCACCGATATCGATGCGGGCATGCTCGAACGGGCACGGACCGGTGCCTATCCTATGAAGAACATGGACCTCAACGAAAAGAACTACGTCAGCTTTGGCGGTAATACAGCGGACCTCAAGAAGTACTATCAGCAGCAGAACGGACACGCCATTTTTCATCGCAACCTGCTCGACCAGGTAA
>CBFGXV010000409.1:0-3747 GCA_965652755.1 uncultured Chryseosolibacter sp.
ATCCTCACCAAGGACATCGCGGAACTTACCGAGCAACGCAACTCCCTCAAAGCAATAAAGGAACTGCGCGGAGGCTCTTCAGTTACCGATCAAAATGCCGAAGCGAAATACAAGTCACTGGAGCGATACTCCAAAAATTTGAATGACCTGGCGCGCAAAGGCAAGATCGATCCCGTGATTGGTCGCGATGAAGAGATCCGCCGGGTATTGCAGATCCTTTCACGCCGCACCAAGAACAACCCGATACTTCTCGGCGAACCTGGCGTGGGTAAGACAGCGATCGTGGAAGGCCTGGCACAGCGTATCGTCGATGGGGATGTACCGGAAAATCTTAAATCGAAAATGATTATCTCGCTCGACATGGGTCTGCTGGTCGCTGGCGCGAAATACAAGGGTGAATTTGAGGAACGCCTCAAGGCCGTCATCAAGGAAGTCACCGACTCGGAAGGACAGATCATCCTGTTTATCGACGAGATCCACACACTGATCGGTGCAGGCGGTGGCGGTGAAGGAGCCATGGACGCCGCAAACCTGCTAAAACCTGCGCTTGCGCGAGGTGAGCTACATGCTATCGGCGCCACGACACTCAAAGAGTATCAAAAATACATTGAAAAAGATAAGGCGCTTGAACGCAGGTTCCAGGCAGTAATGGTCGATGAGCCCAGCATGGAAGATTCGATCTCCATCCTGAGGGGTATAAAAGAAAAGTACGAGCTTCACCACGGCGTCAGAGTGAAAGACGACGCAGTCATCGCAGCCGTAGAACTTTCGAGCCGGTATATTTCCGATCGATTCCTGCCTGATAAGGCTATTGACCTCATGGACGAGGCTGCCGCAAAACTCAGACTGGAAATGGATTCCCTTCCGGAGGAGCTTGATGAGCTTAACCGCAGGATCATGCAGCTCGAAATTGAGCGCGAAGCTATCCGCCGCGAAAAGGATAAGGAAAAAGAATCCATCCTCACCAAGGACATCGCGGAACTTACCGAGCAACGCAACTCCCTCAAAGCAAAATGGGAAAGCGAAAAAGAAGTGGTCCATGGCATCCAGAAAGAAAAGGAAAACATCGACCGTCTCAAATTCGAGGCTGAACAGGCTGAAAAGGCTGGCGACTATGGAAAGGTGGCGGAGATCCGTTATGGAAAGATCACCGAAGCGGAAAAACGACTGAATGAATTTCAGCGCAAGATGAGCGACCAGGTGAAAGGACAACATTCGCTTTTGAAAGAAGAGGTTGATAGCGAGGACATCGCAGAAGTTGTCGCAAAATGGACGGGCATACCCGTATCGCGTATGGTGCAAAGCGAGCGCGAAAAGCTTCTTCATCTCGAAGACGAACTCGGTAAGCGTGTAGCGGGACAGGAAGAAGCCATCAGACTTCTCAGTGACGCTGTCCGCAGAAGTCGCGCAGGTCTCCAGGATCCCAAACGCCCCATCGGCTCTTTCATTTTTATGGGAACGACCGGTGTGGGTAAGACCGAGCTATCGAAAGCCCTTGCAGATTATTTGTTCAACGATGACACCGCGATGGTGCGTATCGATATGAGTGAATATCAGGAGCGTCACAGCGTGAGCCGGTTGATCGGCGCGCCTCCGGGATACGTCGGTTACGATGAAGGCGGTCAGCTCACCGAGGCTGTGAGAAGGAAGCCCTACTCTGTTGTGCTGCTCGATGAAATTGAAAAAGCACATCCGGATGTTTTCAATATTCTTCTCCAGGTGCTCGATGACGGCAGGTTAACGGACAATAAAGGAAGAGTTGCGAACTTCAAGAACACCATCATTATTATGACGACCAACATCGGATCGAACATAATACAGGAGAATTTTGAGAAACTTACAGAGGAGAACTACTTCGATGTTCTCGATGAGACGAAGGATGAGGTACTAGCCTTACTGCGAAAAACAGTACGGCCGGAGTTTGTCAACCGGATCGACGAGATAATCATGTTCAGGCCGCTGACCAGGAAAGACATCAGGAAAATTGTCGACATACAGGTGGATCTCGTTCGCAAACGCCTTGATGAAGCCGGCGTAAGACTTGACCTGTCGGAACCCGCGCGCGAGCGTCTCGCTAAATTGGGTTTTGATCCACAGTTCGGTGCGCGGCCGTTGAAGCGGGTCTTGCAACGCGAGATACTCAATGCGTTATCCAAGCAGATACTTGCCGGAAACGTCCATAAAGATTCTGTGATCTATGTTGACCTGAACGGCGAGCAGGAGTTTGTCTTTGAAAATGCGGAGAGTGCGGAATTATTAAATTAATTTTTTCTACATCATGGTGTGGAATGAGTGCCGGACTCGGAACTGTCATGTCATCTAACTGGATATTTGACCGTTAAAAGCCGAAAGGCTTCAAACCATTTTCACTGGCATCATGTTGTAGTAAAAACGTTCAGGATTGGTAATTCCGTTCTGCGCACGCAGAGCGGGTTATGTTGGTTTGAGGGGTTTGGTTTAAACGTCCTGTCTTGAGACAGGACGTTTTTTTTTAATGAACCAACTCACAAATATCCTGTAGCTGTTTGGCATTAGTGATGGCGTGGCCACTGGCGGTGTTATTGAAATAAATGAAAGCTTCAGTGGCGCCCCCACTGCTAATTTCCTGAACTACCTGTTCGAGCTTACGCATCTCATACAATGAATTATACAGGTGCGGTGTACCGTGAAAACGGTAATAAAGCGTCGGTGCGGTTGTCACTGCTACTTCCGGTAAAGAAGGGTGACTCATCCCGCAGAAAATAATTCCCGCACTTGCGAGAGCGGCAAAAACGTCGGCATGCCACCACGATTCGTGTCTGAACTCAACAACGTTCTTTAATGACAGATCCATCATCCCAATGATGCGGGCAAGTTTCGACGCTTCAAAGTGAAAATTGGAAGGGAATTGAAACAGCACACAACCAAGCTTGGAGCCCAGACCTTCTTTGGCTGTGCCGTTAAAGTCGTCTAACATCTGTCGCGCATCCTGAAACTTCTTAAAGTGCGTAATGTGACGTGGAGCCTTCACAGTGAATGCAAAGCCCTCCGGGCTGCGCTCATACCACCGCTTCAGAAACTCCAGCCTCGGAAATTTGTAATAGGTCATATTCAGCTCCAACGTATTGAAATGACCACAGTAATAATCAAACCACTTGCGCTGCGGCACATCATCAGGATAAAATACCCGCTTCCACTCAGGATAGTGATAGCCCGAACAACCAATCTTCCATTCCATACACCTCTCCCCAACAAGATTTATTCCCCGGCCGGTAAACGAAAAGGACCTTAATTTTGCGCATTCCTTTCCGCAGGGCGGCCGACAGCGACACTTTGAAAGATGAATACGAATTTTTTCGTAACAAAATTGTTTTTATCACGTTCCTATCTTAAAATTGATACGAAATAATTCGTATATGAAGCATGATTTCGTAAAACCGACGGAAAAGGAGTTGGAAATACTTCAAATTCTTTGGGAAAGCGGACCAGTCGCTGTAAAGGATGTGCATGAGGCAATGGGTGGCGATGAACAGAACGGTTATACCACCATTCTAAAGCTGATGCAGATCATGCATGAAAAAGGTCTGGTCGCACGACAAAAAAGCGGCAAGCTTCATCTATATGAAGCCTTAGCCTCGCGCGATGACACCCGGCAGTTCATGCTCGACAAAATGATCCGCTCCGTTTTTCAGGGTTCCGCCATGCAAATGGTCATGAGCGCGCTCGGCAATACAAAGTCTTCCAAGGCTGAACTGTCGGTGATCAAAC
>CBFGXV010000410.1:0-3746 GCA_965652755.1 uncultured Chryseosolibacter sp.
TGTATGACCATCCCTTTCTGTGGGGCTCCAAACGAACAGGACCGGATCTGCACCGCCTCAATGGAAAATATTCAAACAGCTGGCATTACAACCACATGCTCGCGCCGGATGCGGTGTCAACTGGTTCGATCATGCCTTCCTATCCCTGGTTATTTGAACAGAGCATCGATAAGGATCTGACTGGTCCCAAGATCAACGCCCTGCGCACCATTGGCGTACCCTACCCCCGGGGTTATGAGGACCAGGCTGCCCAGGACCTGGAGCTGCAGGCCAAGGAAATCGTAATGACGCTGAAGACAGATGGCATCGAAGTGGCCCCTGATACCGAGATCATCGCATTGATCGCGTACCTGCAGCGGCTCGGAAAAGACATTAAAGGCGAAAAGACGGCAAACAAGTAATCAAAACATTTAACGAACATGTACAAAAATGTGCTACAAGGTATCGACAACATCGCCATCTGGCCGGTGATCTCATTCGTGATATTCTTTTTGTTTTTCATTTGCCTTTTGTGGTGGGTGTTTACGACAGATAAAACGCTCATCCGCGAAATGGAGGCTATGCCGCTCGATCACGGCGCAGTGCAAAGCGAAACAACGTCCAACAATCAAATTGTAAAGGAACCATGAAAAAAATATTTTCAACCGTGGCAGCTTCTGCACTAGCCGGACAAGCGATGTCACAAAGCGCTGAACCTGTTTCCGGGAATTTCCTCGCCGATCCCCTCCTGCCAATTTACCTGACAGCAGGATCGGTGCTTTTGCTGTTGATCCTTGTCGCGGTTGTCGCCATCTATGTCATCCGCGTTCTTAACTACCTCACAGCGGAAACTCTGCGACAGGAAGGGCAGACGCTCCCTTCAAGCAAAGCGTCGCACGAGGCGTGGTGGAAACGGTTCGTCCAGAAGATGAATGCTTCGGTACCGGTGGAGCTGGAAAAAGATATCGAAATGGATCACAGTTATGATGGGATCAGGGAACTCGACAACCACCTTCCCCCGTGGTGGAAGTGGTTGTTCTATGGAACCATTGGCTGGGCGGTTGTTTATCTGATAGTCTTCCACCTGACGGATACACTACCGCTGTCACAAGATGAATACAAGCGTGAACTGGCTCTGGCTGAGGAACAGATCCGGAAATACGAAGCATCTCAGCCACTGGCCGTCGTCGACGAAAATACACTCGAATATTCCGACGATGCCGCCGCCATTGCAAACGGAAAAACGGTATTCATGAATAACAATTGCGGCGGATGCCACCGGAACGATGGTGGCGGCAACACCATCGGTCCTAACCTGGCAGATGAATACTGGTTGCACGGCGGCGAAATCAGGAAAGTTTTTCAAACCATCAAGAATGGCGTCGTCGAAAAAGGTATGCCGGCGTGGGGAAAATCGATGAGCGCTCAGGATGTACGGGACGTGACGTTTTTCGTGCTCAGTCTCCAGGGCACAAACCCTCCGGATGCAAAAGCACCGCAGGGTGAAATATTCAAAACCGTAAAAACAAGTGCTGACTCCGTAAGAACACAGGCAGGACTTTAACAGAGATGGACGAACTGAAACTGGATATACTCAAAACCCGGACGGGAAAGAGCGCTGAACATTCGCCGGAAGATGGCGACTCAGAGAAGTTCCGCGCCAGTATCTCGACCGTTGACGACCGCGGAAAACGTGTCTGGGTCTATCCAAAAAAACCATCGGGCGTCTACCATCAGGCACGCATCGCCGTGACTGTACTTCTACTTGGTGTGTTTTTCGCGGGGCCGTTTGTGAGGATCGGCGGACAACCCCTGCTTCTCCTTAATGTATTTGAAAGAAAATTTATCATTCTTGGGCAGGCCTTCTGGCCGCAGGATTTTGTATTGCTTGCGATCACGCTGATAACCTTCTTTGTTTTTATTATTCTGTTCACGGTGGTCTTTGGCCGTATCTGGTGCGGCTGGATGTGCCCTCAGACATTATTTATGGAGATGGTCTTCCGGAAGATTGAATATCTCATTGAAGGAGACATGGCAGCCCAGCGACGACTTGCAAGAGCGCCATGGTCGTTTGAAAAGATCAGGAAGAAAGCCATCAAACATGCCGCCTTTCTTATCATTTCAGTTTTGATTTCGCACACACTCATGTGTTACATCCTCGGTGTTGGGGATACGCTTGCCCTCATAACCGCATCGCCCTCCGGGCACATCGCGGGCTTTATTGGCATGGTCGGCTTTACCGCGGTTTTCTACTGGTTGTTCGCATTCTTTCGCGAGCAGGCATGCATCGCCGTTTGCCCCTATGGAAGGTTACAGGGCGTGCTGCTGGGGAAGGAGTCCATTGTTGTAGCCTATGACTGGCTCCGTGGCGAACCGCGAGGCCACCTGAAAAAGAAGTCGACGACAACTGGTGAGCATGGCGATTGCATCGACTGTAATTTATGCGTGCAGGTCTGCCCCACCGGCATAGATATCCGCAATGGAACACAACTCGAGTGCGTGAATTGTACCGCCTGCATTGATGCGTGCGATGAAGTCATGATCAAAATCCAAAAACCAAAAGGCCTCATCCGGTTCGCTTCCTACAATTCGATCAGGAACGGTGTGGAAAAAATCTGGAACGGTCGTGTCACAGCTTATTCCTTTGTACTTGTGCTGCTCGTCGGTGTGCTGACCTCCGCACTTATGACGCGTTCGGATGTTGAAACCACTTTTCTGAAAGTTTCGGGGACTCTGTATCAACGTGAGCCAGGTCTTATCACGAACCTGTACAATGCGGAGTTCGTAAACAAAACGTTTGACGATCTGGATCTTCAGGTGCGCGTGGAATCGCCTTCGTACGCGGAATTGCACAAGGTCGATGGTAAACCGGTCGTCGTACCTGCTGAAGGTATGGTAAAATCCGTATACTTCATTAAGATTCCCGAGGATAAGGTCACCAATGCACGAAGCGTTGTACGCGTGGGAATCTATCAGGACGGAAAAAAAGTAGAAAGCATCAAGGTGAAATTTATTGGCCCTGTCAGAACGGCTTCGGATGCCAGACGCTAAACAAGTCGTGCCCGACATCAAAAATCTGACACTAATTCGACTAAATCATCAAAACCATGAACTGGGGAAAATCAATAATACTTGCATTTGTTATGTTCGCCGCATTCATTGCCACCCTCGTGACTGTGTGCATGCGGCAGGATATAAGCCTTGTAACGCGGGAGTACTATAAGGAAGAACTCGACTATCAAGCCCAGATTAACCGCATCGCCCATACGACGATGCTATCTGAAAAACCATCGATCCAGGTTGAAAGCGGCGACATCATCAAAGTGAGATACGTAGATTTCCCTTCCCTTGAGCGCGGCGAACTTCATTTGTTCAGGCCATCCGATCCTGAGATGGACAAAGAGTTCGACCTGCGCAGCAGCGCTGAAGGACTCCAGTATTTTTCTACCGCCGGAATGGAAAAAGGGATGTACCGGGCACGAATGAAGTGGACCATGAACGGGGAGGAATTCTATATTGAACAAATGATCACCCTGTAGCCATGTGGATGACGGCGCTTATATTGGGATTTGCGGGCAGTCTGCATTGTCTGGGGATGTGCAGCCCCCTTGCAATGGCTGTAACCTCGCTGACGCCTTCAGCTTTCATGAATCGGGTCGTGTACAATTCCGGCAGGATTCTCACCTATGCGTCCATAGGTGCCGTTGTCTCAAGCGCCGGCCTGCTCTTACCCCTGCACAGGTATCAGAACATCATCTCAATCGTAG
>CBFGXV010000411.1:0-3736 GCA_965652755.1 uncultured Chryseosolibacter sp.
TTCCACGCCAGGAGCATGATGAAGATCTTATGCATCCCAGCGGCTCTTGTTTTTATATGCACGAGCCGGGCGTTTGCCCAAAACGTTTCCACGCGATATATTAATGGGCTGCCTGTAAGTGAGGACGATACCGCCAGGCAGTTTTTGCAGACCGACCTGGAACCGAAAGACCACCTGAGAATTGTTCCGCCGGATGCACTGCCATCTGACGTCCTGAAAGCACTTGAACGCGACGAATCATACGACGGATGGAGGGACTCCACGGTTTATTATGACCGCAACACCAGCCTCTTCCTGATACACGTTAAGAGTGGGCAGAGCGTGAAGATCATTGGCCTGAACGAAAGGGGAAAACCAGTCACGTTCAGCGAAGTCACCATCACCCGCGAATGTTGTGTTTTGTCAATACTTCTGTAAAAGGTTGAGCAGCTTCCGGTCAAGCTTGTGACCGTGCCAGTCTTCATACGCGATATCCGTTCTTCCCGAATCCAGAATGCCGAAGGAACCGATAAATTCCCACAATGCGAAGCCAATCTTGTTCTCTTTCAGGATATCCAGTACATCAGCGAACCATGCGATGAAAACATCGTGTGGTGTTTTATTCCAGCAACCGCACTCGCCACAGTGAACGCCGACTCCGGCTTTGGTCAGATCGATCCACGGCTGGTAATATGTTTCAAGCATCGCGCGACTTAGGTAGCGGTCGCCCACCTGGCCGGGCCATTTGGGCTCGGGTAGGGATTCAGGGTCTTTGTTAGCCCACGGGGCCTTGTAATGGGAAATGATCCCGGGATTATATCCCCTGCAGCTCTGGCCAATTTCAAGGTCCGTGATCTCCGGGATCACATTGTTCCCGACATTATTTCCGTCAGCAATAATAAGATGTTTGGGATTTTCTTTTCGAATAGCATCAGAAGCTGCGAGCGCCAGCTTGCGATAAAGTTCTCCTGGCACCGCGCTGCGCTTTGAATGCTGATCGTTCATATCCTCCCGAAGGCTTGGCTCGTTCAAGAGATCAAAACTTATTTTTTTCGGCGAAGTGTTCTTGTAACGCCTGGCCCACATGTTCCAGTGGAAGCAGAAAGCATCGAGGGCCTCAGTATCTTTCCATAAATTGTATGGCTCGTTGAAACCCGCGTTCACACAATATCCCGGCGCCCGGTGCAGGTTCAGACTTACGTGCATGTTATGCTTGTGTGCCATGTCCACAACCCGGTCAATACGTTCGACGTTTTCTTCCTTTATCTTGTAAACATCCTCGGGTGTGATGTCCTTGCTTCGATCGATGTCGATGTAGTATGGATACGCCATGGGAATTCTGACAAAGTCGAAACCCCAGTCTTGCATCCAGCGGAGATTGTCTTCTGTTGTCTGCCTTCGCGACTGCCGTGGATCCGGGGAAAAGAAATCAAGGAGATTGAAACCCTTCCAACGCGGAAGCGGATTCTTCTTCGGTGCGCCGAACGCGGCATGCCCTGCGATGCCCGCCGTCGCCATGACTGTTGTTGCGATAAAATCTCTTCTTTTCATAATGCTCATGATTTTGACAGCAGGTGCTTTCCCGTGTTCTGTTAGAGGAAAGTTATACAACCTAAATTTTAACGCTGCTGTCGAATAATATTAACATTATTTGCCTGAATGCGCCAGCCATACGGGTGCTTGTTACACAGATGGGCCGAATGACAGCTATACGGCCGTTTCCAGTCCGCATTCGGGCATAAACTTTTATATGGGTATAGCTTCAGGAAGTGATCCAACACTTGTCATCAGGTGACTGGGATCATCCGTGTTTCAACTAATCAACCTAAAAAAATGAAAAAGAGTATTTTATGTTTATCAATGTCGGCAATCATGTTCACATTCGTGTCCTGCGGGGATGGCCGTCAGGATAGCACCGAGGTGGCTGAAGAGCAAAACGAGGAAGTTGTCGAGAATGAAAAAGATGATGATGCAGAGTTTGCCGTGGAAGCGGCCGATGCCGGACTGCTTGAAGTCCAGTTAGGAACCCTGGCCTTGACGAAAGCATCTTCGCCGGAGGTAAAGAAGTTTGCACAGATGATGGTCGATGATCATACTAAAGCGAACGACGAGCTCAAGGCGTTGGCACAGCAAAAAAACATTACGCTGCCCACTACGCTTGGAAATGAGCATCAAAGAAAGTACGACAATTTTAATGACAAGACTGGTAAGGACTTCGACAAGGATTACATGGATCTGATGGTGAAGGACCATAAAGAAGCCATTGATGAGTTCGAAGACGAAGCCGAAGGCGGAAAAGATGCGGAACTGAAGTCATGGGCTTCGGGCAAGCTCGCGGCGCTGCGCAGCCACCTTCAGGAGGCTGAGCGTATCCAGGAGCTCGTCAAGAAGAGTGATAACAGAAATCAATAAGAAAAAGGAACAGCAAAGGACCTCCGGAAGTATCCGGAGGTTTTTTTTGCCCGCGATTTCCCGGCGGCATTCTTCCCCGGACTCGGGAATTAGCAGTATTTTTGGTTGATGACCAGCCCCACCTTAGATCGCCTTTTGGGAATACAGTATCCCTTCATTGTAGCGCCGATGTTTCTGATCTCCAACACAAAGATGGTGAAGATGGCGCTCGACGCCGGGGCAACCGCCGCGTTCCCCGCATTAAATTACAGGACCGATGCCGACTTGCGCGCTGCGATCGATGAGATCAAATCTCATTCTGATCGACCGTTTGGAGTGAATCTGATCGTCAACCGATCCAATCCCAGATATAAAGCACAATTGCAGACGCTGCTGGACACGAGGGTAGGCTACATCATTACTTCCCTGGGCAATCCAAAAGAGGTGATCGAAAAGTGCAAACCACTCGGCATTAAGGTATTTTGCGATGTTGTAGATCTGACTTACGCCCAAAAAGTGGAGCGCCTCGGGGCGGATGCTGTCATTGCCGTCAACGCAATGGCTGGGGGCCACGCAGGAAACCTCGGGGCGCGTGAACTCATAACACTGTTGAAGGAGAACTGTAACTTGCCGGTGATCTCTGCGGGAGGAATCGGCACTGGCGAACAATTGCGTCAGGTCATGGACTGGGGGGCGGCAGGCGCGTCAATCGGAACGATATTCATTGCATGCGAAGAATCCGATATCTCCGCCGAATATAAACGCGCTATGGTGGAGTATGGATCGGCGGATATCGTGCGAACGACTAAAATGTCAGGTTCTCCGCTCACGGTGATAAACACTCCCTATGTGAAACAACTGGGAACCAAAGCGAACTTTCTTGAATGGATCCTTAACCGCTACAAACCTTTAAGGAAATGGGTGAAGATGCTCATTGCCTTTCGCGGAATGAAGGCTGTTGAAAAAGCTGCGTTTGCTGCAACCTATAAGACCGTATGGTGCGCCGGTCCTGCCATCGATCATGTGACTGCCGTTCTGCCCATGAAGGATATCCTTCTGCGGCTCATCAACGGATTTACGAAGCAAACAAACCCTGCGGCCCGATCTGCGCAACACATCCCCGGGAGTCTGCCCCTTAATTGAAATGATATAACAGGATGACGGTTGCGGAGAACGCGGGTTTAGGATTTCCCTTGATCTCAAGTTCCGCGTCGAGCTCCGCCTTCGTGATGCCGCGCAGGTTGGTGAGTGAGGCAAGCTTCACTTTGAGGCGTACTTCGCTGTCCACGACCACTGGCTGGTTGAATTTGAGTTTATCAAGCCCGTAATTTATCAGCATTTTGATGTTGTGGATGTCAGCGATCTG
>CBFGXV010000412.1:0-3735 GCA_965652755.1 uncultured Chryseosolibacter sp.
GCGTGTTCCCAAACATCAAGTCCAAGTACAGGTGTACCCTTCGCTTCGGCAACATCCATCAGGGGATTATCCTGGTTTGGCGTTGATGTGATCTGAAGCTTTTTACTATTATCAACAATAAGCCAGGCCCAGCCCGAACCAAATCTTCCTGCAGCTGCGGCGGCGAATTTTGTTTTAAATTCATCAAAGCTTCCAAACGCACCGTTGATTGCTTCCGCGATCGCGCCGGATGGCTGGCCTCCCGCGTTAGGCCCCAGAATTGTCCAGAACATACTGTGATTATAATGACCTCCGCCATTATTCCGCACGGCTACCGGGTACTTCGATACATTCTTGCAGATTTCCTCGATACTCAATTTTTCCGCATCTGATCCTGCAATAGCATTGTTCAGATTCGTGACATAAGCATTGTGGTGTTTGCCATGGTGGATTTCCATGGTCCGGGCGTCGATATGTGGTTCAAGGGCATTAAATGCATACGGGAGTGCAGGAAGTGTAAAAGCCATACTGGATTTTTTTTTACGGGTTGAACATTTTTTTAAGGAATCAAATATACAACCTCAAAGGAAGGCAGAAAATTCGTTTTTCGATGAAATCAAGGCAGAATCTTTATTTAGGTTAATGCCCCCTTTCGACGCGAGCTGACTACAAGCAGGGAGTCGACGGACGGACCGTTGCCCTGATTCAGGCGTGGTACAGGATCTAGATGTCCCTCAAACCTTTGAAGAACAAATCGATCAATGCTTTTGCGTCGGCCGCGCTCACCCCTGTTTGAACAAGTGTCCTGGGATGCAGTACAGGCTTCCCGAGAAGGGAATAACCACGCTGAAGGTCGGAGGCGCCGTAAACGAGCTTTTGAAGCTGGACCCAATGCAGCGCGCCGGCGCACATGACACATGGTTCGAGGGTAACGTAAAGCGTACATTCATTCAGGTATTTCGAGCCCAGATAATTCGCCGCCGCAGTAACAGCGATCATTTCGGCGTGGGCGGTGGCGTCCGTTAACTTTTCTGTCTGGTTATGGGCACGCGCGATGATCCGGTTCCTGCATGTGACGACTGCACCAACCGGCACTTCACTGATCTCCAAAGCTTTTTGGGCCTCCTTCAGAGCCTCCCTCATGAAATACTCGTCGGTATAAAGGTCCATCGACTATTTTACTTTGACGTTGTTCATCATCGATCTCGCGGTTTCTTCCCACGTCTCGCGGTCACGCCGGGAGCAATTGAATGAAAACACGAGGGTGCGCTGCGGCTGGATCAGGTATTGAAGGTAGCTGTATTTGAGTACGGGATCGGCATTGCCGAGCTGATTCTTGTTGCCATTTACGCGCGATTCGAATTCGAAGTAAATAAAGGTATTGCCATTCACTTCCCGGGTGCCTTCATTGATGATCGTAACCTTGTCGAACATATTTGTCAGGCTGGACTTAAAAAACTTGCTTGCGATCTCAAGATTGGCGTCGGGCCATCGGGTTGCTGATATATTTACGCTGAAATCGACACTCCTTTCGGCGTTCGTGTAGGCGGCAAGGGGGGCGCGCACGGACGGGTAGCGCTCTGTGAAATCCAGTCCGTCCATCGGTTTCCAGTCTTTGGGGATTGAGATGGTAATGTCGTCGGACACTTTGACTTTCGTCAGTCTCGGTTGATCGGCCGACAGAAAAAGCACCGCGACCAGCAAGAAAAATTTATGGGGCATCTATCTATTAATGTTCCAGTATAACGTGTAAAGCAAAGTATTATTTAAATTCGCGCCATCCTAACCTGTCGCTCTGACAGGGCAGGCTACCTGTTCTAAGCGATCGCCGGATATTTCCAGCGCATAAACAACAGGAGATTTTACAAAACTAATATTTTAACCATGTTAAGAACCCATACCTGCGGTGAATTAAAGTTATCGGATGTCAATAAAACAGTAACCCTGGCCGGGTGGGTTCAACGGACAAGGGACAAAGGCGGCGTTCTTTGGGTAGACCTTCGCGACCGCTATGGCATTACCCAGTTGATCTTTGACGAGACAACGACGGAAGCCTCGACCCTGAATGCAGCCAGACAACTCGGGCGCGAATACGTGATTCAGGTTCAGGGAAACGTGATCGAGCGGCTTGCAAAGAACGATAAGCTCGCCACAGGAGACATTGAGATCAAGGTGACTAAATTGTCGGTGCTGAATAAATCAAAAGTTCCGCCGTTTACGATCGACGACAATACCGATGGCGGCGACGAGCTGAGGATGAAATACCGCTACCTGGATCTTCGGAGAAATCCCGTTCGCGAAAGCCTGCAGCTGCGGCACCGGATGGGTCAGCAAACACGCGCGTATCTCGACGCCCAGAATTTTATTGAGGTTGAAACGCCGGTTCTTATCAAATCAACACCGGAGGGCGCGCGTGATTTTG
Organism: uncultured Chryseosolibacter sp.; assembly: GCA_965652755.1. Taxonomy (GTDB): domain Bacteria; phylum Bacteroidota; class Bacteroidia; order Cytophagales; family Cyclobacteriaceae; genus Chryseosolibacter. The sequence continues at coordinate 2,402 of CBFGXV010000412.1, forward strand.
TCGTGCCCTCAAGGATCCACCACGGAGAGTTTTACGCCCTCCCGCAGTCGCCGCAAACGTTCAAGCAACTGCTCATGGTCTCCGGATTTGACCGGTATTACCAGATCGTGAAATGCTTCAGGGATGAAGATCTCCGGGCGGATCGTCAACCGGAATTCACGCAGATCGACTGCGAGATGGCTTTCATTACGCAGGAAGATATCCTCGATCTTTTCGAGGGATTGATACGGCACCTTTTCAAGACTGTAAAAGGAATCGATCTTCCAGCTGTTCCGCGTATGACCTACGATGATGCGATGCACCTTTACGGTTCGGACAAACCGGACACGCGCTTCGAAATGAAATTTACGGACATCACTGCTGAAACTAAAGGCAAGAACTTCCCGGTTTTTGAAAGCGCCGGACTCGTTGTTGGTATCTGCGCTAAAGGATGTTCGGATTATTCGAGAAAACAGATTGACGAGCTGACGGAATACGTGAAGCGCCCCCAGATCGGCGCGAAAGGGCTCGTGTACGTCCAGTACCGTACCGACGGCACTATCAAATCGTCCGTTGACAAATTCTATTCGGGGGATGACCTCCAGGTTTGGGTGAAGAAATTCAACGCACAGCCGGGTGACCTGATCCTGCTGCTTGCCGGTGAACCGGACGCCACCCGAAAGCAACTCAATGAATTGCGTCTTCTCATGGGCGATAAACTCGGCCTGCGCGACAAAAGTAAATTTTCCGCACTCTGGGTCATCGATTTCCCGTTGCTGGAATGGAGCGAAGAGACGAAGCGGTATCACGCGATGCACCACCCCTTCACTTCACCGAAACCTGAAGATATTCCCATGCTTGAAAAGGATCCGGGACGCGTAAGGGCGAATGCCTATGACATGGTAATCAATGGCACTGAGGTAGGCGGAGGATCAATACGGATCCACGACAGGAACACCCAACAGATGATGTTCACCAAGCTCGGCTTCTCGGACGAAGAAGCAAGGAAGCAGTTCGGATTCCTGATGGAAGCGTTTGAATTTGGCGCGCCGCCACATGGTGGTATCGCGTTTGGCTTCGACCGCCTGTGTTCGATTTTCGGAGGCGCCGATTCAATCCGCGACTTTATCGCTTTCCCGAAGAACAATGCAGGACGCGATGTGATGATCGATTCGCCTTCTACAATATCGCGCCAGCAGCTGGATGAGCTCGGGCTCACGGTGAAGGATTGAAAGGTCCGCGCATAGCCATCAGGTGAGTGCACCTACAACCCACATTCGGTGAATGGAAAGGAAAGACTATTTTTCGAGTCAATCAAAAGCTTACGCGACCTTCCGGCCATCGTACCCCGATGA
>CBFGXV010000413.1:0-3729 GCA_965652755.1 uncultured Chryseosolibacter sp.
CCTTATACATGATGGCAATGAGATTTTCGAGACATTCATACAACAAGCCGGGATTGATCCCGTTGCGGTATTCCATCATCTCCATTTCAAGGACGGTGCGCTGCTGTTTCTCTGCATTTATTTTGATCGTATTTTGCCTGTGCAGAAAATAATGGCTGTAATACATCAGGTTGTAAAGAAGGGCGGTGACCCCAAACACAATGGCAAACAGCGTCACCTGGGTGCCGCTGATGCTGAAGCCGATTACATAATTGAAATACGCATGGAGCGCAAGGATGACCAGAACAACGGAAGCGACCACCGTGAGGGTTACCTGCGCCACGATCCGGATGGTCGTGTGCCGATCTTTTAAAAGTTTATTCGCGAGTAAGATGCCTCCGCGAAGGGCTTCAAACGAAAGATACGTTAAGACGACGACAACGTATAGCTCCTGCGTTATGAAGATGTCGTTTACCTGCGCAATGTTGTTGTTTAACAACAGGATCAGCATGTAGAGCATCACGCCATAAACCGCGGGCGCGACGAGCCGGAATATCGGGTTGTTAAAAAAATACTGTTTCATCACGCCGAATTTTTTTTGTCGTCTGTTTCTTCCCAGCGCTCCAGGACCGGCAGCGAAACAACAAACTTATCGGCATCTTCCACCACAACCTGTTTGTCAGTGAGGAAGTGGTAGCGCTGCCGGATATTTTCCAGTCCGACTTTGAATGAAGGCACGTTCTCCAGCAAACCGGTCTTGGTATTGATCACCTTCAGATAGGTATTGTCCTGCGCCATGATGTAGATGAACAGTTTCTTGTCGCCCGTGAATGTATTGTGCTTCACCGCGTTCTCGATGAGCATCTGCAGCGTGAGCGGAGGTATCCTGGTGTCCAGTATCCGCGAAGGTACGTTGATCTCGACGTTGAGCTGCTGGTGAAAACGGATGCGCAGCAGGTAGTAATACGATTGGACAAACTCCAGCTCTTCACGCAATGACACGTATTTCTTGTTCTGTGTCGAAAGGACATACTGGTACGTCTGGGCCAGGCGTCGGATAAACTGCTCGGCCGACTGAATGTCCTTGAAAAGCAGGGAGGAGATGGTGTTAAGGCTGTTGAAAAGGTAATGCGGACTGATCTGACTCTTCAATGCTTCGAATTGGAGCTCGAGTTGTTTCCGGTCGCGCATGAGTTGGTTGATCTGCGCCACAGCATAATGCTGGTAACTGTACAGCAGCGCGTATATCACGTTATAGATGAACATAAACACCACCGCGAGAATGATGATCTTCCAGAGAACATCTGGTTCAGCGCCGGCATCTGCAAAGGAAAATAGGTCGTGCCCCGACGACTTAGTGATTACAGTGGAAAGACCGGACACGAGTGCGATGGTAATGGCAACGTTGCTGATGAAGCCCGTCAGGAACCTGGAGGTGAAATAATCGGTCCAGGGTAGCCATGCATCCAGTACTTTGTTAAGGCGGAAAAGGGCGACCCCCGTAGCGATGCCGATCGATAAGGCTGTAATGAAGCCGCGCAGATCTTTTTCCGGGGAAGGGAGGCGCCCTGTTTCGCTGAAGTAAAGATACCCGTAAAACAGAAGGGAAGCGATGGCGGCCACAGCGACGACAAGTGCGCCTGCCCGTACCGTTCGCAGCTTGTTGTTGCCAAACGCGGTACGTCCGTAGCCCTGCGGACGGTTGGCGTTTGGAACGTGTGATTGCTCCGGCATATTGGTTATTCCCAGCGTTGGTTGGATCAATTTACTTCTTTTCACTTACACTGCGAACCGGTGATCGCCGATGGTATTATGGGCTTAGATTATTTTTCGATTGCTTTCAGGGCGTGGCCGTAATAATGATCTGAAGAGATCCCGCGGGCTGCCTGGCGATACGCGTTCTTTATTTCGTCAGAACCGTTTCTCACCTTAGGGGCTGCGGCAAGCAGTACCTCTGAAGCATAATGGTCGGAGTCGATTGCGCTCACCGCATTCATCACGCGGGTAAGCCCAGCGTTGGAGTCGACGCGGGTCAGGGCATCTTTGAGAACAATCGTCTTGTAGTGGTCACTTTCCATATCGCCGCAGGCTTCAAGCACCATGTCAAGCTGTTCGCCCGTTAGCTTTTGATTTGCCAGCACCTTTCTGAATATCTCCGTCCTGTAATGGTCGGATTCTACCGACGGAAGCATCTCAATCAGGTCAGCCATGCTGTTCTCTGACAGTTTAGTCAGCATGAGATCCATGATTACCTGGGTGATGTAATGATCGGAAGACATCTCCTTCACAGACTCCAGCAGCTGCCGGTGCGAATTTTCGGAAAGCCCCGATTTCTTAAGCGCTGAAGTGAGGACCACGGTTTTGTAGTGATCAGACTCGATTGATTTGGTTGTCGTCATCAACTCAGTCATTGCGGCTTCGCTCAGGTTATCCTGTTTCAACAAGCCTGTGAGTACAACAGTTATATAGTGATCGGAATCCATTTCTCTTGCTGCCTGCAGGGCTACACGCAGACTTTCCGTAGAGGGATTATCTCCCTTCAGCGCTTCGGATATTACGATTGTCTTATAATGATCGGAATCCATTTTTCTCGCGGCCGAGAACATTGCCGCTGTTGCATCCTTCTGCCCCAAGAATTTCTGGACGTTGCTCTGTAGAAATTCCGTGATGTAATGGTCGGAGTCCAGGCTTTCCGTTATTTCGGTAACGATCATCGCATAGTCTTTGGGTTGAACCGCCTCCTTCATCAGGAGCTTTCCGTAGTGCGCTTTTACGTGATCGTTATCGATGTCCCCGATTTCGGCAAGCACCGCCGTCGTTCCTCCTTTCCTGAAGAAACGTTTCACCCGGCTTTCCGCGCCGATCGTGCTGGTGCGCACTACTTCCGGAAGGATTTCACTGAGCCATTGCTTGCCATTCGGTTCCCACGGCATTTTTGTACGTCCTTCATAATATTCCTTTTTCAGTTTTCCGTCGCCGAGACTCTCAATCAGGATGGAGCGTTTGCTGCCGAAAACCGTCTTGCTGATCTCGAGGTATCCGCCATCGGACATGCTCCTGATATCCTTATCGTCATCGGTGAGTTCAATGGAACCACGCATTTCGATGTTAAAATCCGTCAATCCCGTCGAAGTTCTCCAACGGTGCACCTGGCTGCCGTTTTTGGAGATTGTCACCTCGCTGGAGGAAGAAGCTGACGCATCTTGCGCGATAACCTGCGTGAATAGACCCGCTATCAATACGAAGGTCGTTATCCAGGATCTGATTGTCATTGTTGCCATATGTAAGGACTTTGAAGAGGTTATACGGTGCAATTACGGGGGACGGATGCGATTCACGAAGTGAATTGTATTGAAGTGCTGATTTGGTGTAGTGAATTGTCGGGGGATGGGAGCGCGGTGTGCGCGAAGCGAAATCGCGGTGTCCGCGAAGCGCGAGACACCGCGATGGCGTCGGGTTACGCGCGGATAGTGATCAAGGCGAGAGTCGCCGAGCCCGCAAGGGCTTGGCCGAGCCACGCAGTGGCGTGGGCTGACGACGAAATAGTATTCAGTGGGAGGGGCCGCCGGGCCCGCAGAGCCACGGCTGACGGTGAACAAGTCTTCAAGGGGCCACGCGGTTCGCGAAGCGAGCACGCGCCGTCCGCGAATCCTTCGTCCCTATACCCTTATACCCCTATACCCTTATACCCCTATACCCTATACCCTGATCCCCCCCCCCGCGCGGAAAGCGAACAACCTCTGTTCAATC
>CBFGXV010000414.1:0-3719 GCA_965652755.1 uncultured Chryseosolibacter sp.
CGTTATGCTGTTGCATGTGCCGGGTTTCTTTTGATGATAATTACCAGCGCCTGCACGCTAATCTATTTACAAAGCTCCCGAAATGACTTGCCGAATGAGGTGTCGAAATCGTACGTTGTCAACGTCAGCACCAATACCAGCGATGTTTTCCTCTCATCGGATTTGTTGCCCAGTATCGCAAGAACCATTGAGCCTGCCTTGCCATTCCTAGTGGGGATATGGGGGCTGGGTTTTGCCTTTTACACGCTGCGTCTGTCCGGCGGACTACTTCATACTTACAGGCTCAGGGCAACAGCCCTGCCGTTAGAGGGCGATTGGGCAACCTTTCTCACCAAGTCAGCGGGCATGCTGGGAGTCAGGCAACTCGTGTCTGTCGCTGAATCAGCAAGCATCAACGCACCGATGGTAATCGGATATTTTAAGCCTGTCATCCTCCTTCCATTAGGAATGGTATCGGGACTCACGACCGAGCAGCTTGAAACGATATTTTTGCATGAACTGGCCCACATCAGAAGACACGACTATCTGATAAATGTAATCCAGTCAATATTCGAAACCGTCTTTTTCTTTAACCCGTTTGTCAGGATACTTTCAAACGAAATAAGAAAAGAGAGGGAGCATTGTTGTGATGATGTTGTCGTGAGGCATCACGGTGGCTCGAAAGCTTATGCTCATGCCCTCGCGCGTCTCGCCGAATTAAAGCTGAGTGCCTCCGGATTTGCATTAGCACTGGCAGATGATAAAAACCAATTGTTAAACCGGATCAAAAGGATTATGGAAAGATCAACGAACGCTTCGGGTAAAGGGAGGATCATGATCCCACTTGTTCTGTTGCTAGCGGGCCTGCTATGTATTTCGTGGTTGGGTTCCGGGCGTACAGATGTCATCGACAATCTTCAGATGAATTCGTACAGCGATACCGTTCCTAAGAAGGAAAATGGCGCGCGATATTCGAGAAGAAGTATCATAACTCTTGACGAAAACGGTCAGCCTCATGAACAGATCGTGGAGGAATTTGAAGGTGACGAAAGTCTGCGTCCTCTGCTGCAACTGCATGCTCCCCCCAATCCACATGTGAATATGATGCCCCCTGGTGCGCCGGATACCATACCACCTTCGCCCCCTGTCTTCGGTCATCGTGATTGGAGGGAGTTTTCGGAATCGCTTGAACAGGAATTGAAAAAGAGTTTCGAACAATTCTACGGTCACATGAACCGGGACAGCGCATTTTTCCCTATGGAATTGGATCAGCTCCCCTTCCCCGACTGGGATAACTTTAATATTCCTGAGGAGGCGCTGAGATCATTAGAGGAATTTGAGCATTCAAATGCTTTGAGGGATCTTGATAAACAGATGGAAAAACTTCGCGACCTGGATATTGAGCGATTCGATGACCTTGGAAAAGAGTTTGATTTCCACGGAAACCGTATGGGACGGTATGAACAGGTGCTGCGCGATGAACTTTCAAAAGATGGATACCTATCCGAGGGCGAGTCGATCCAAAGCCTTCAATGGAATAATGATTCATTCAAAGTCAATGACAAAAAGATCAGGGAAGAGCATGAAAAGAAGTATAAGGATCTGAACGAGAAATTCTTCGGACACAACCCGGATGGCGGGAAGGTTGAATGATCAACGCCCCTGCAGGCAAAAAACGGGATACGTGAACAGGATCACCTGATCCGCTCCACTCCCAATCCAGGTTTGTCTGAGCAATACATTACGCCATCCTTGAGAATGAATCCGTCTTTCACGACGTCATTCCCAAGATCAAGGCTTCCATCGAGATCGATATATTTTGTTTTTGCACTCGAAAATGCGGCGTGAAGTGCAGCGGTGATGCTAACGATACTTTCGTCGTTACATCCCCAGAACAAGTCAACACCTTCATGGAGTGCGATGTCCGCGATCTTCAGTCCTTGGGAGACACCTCCGCATTTCATCAGTTTGATGTTAAATATCCCCGCTGCGGAAGGGGGCTTGATCAGTTCCAACGCATCGGCCGGCGTGATCAGAGATTCATCCGCGGCAATCTTTGACTTGATCTCAGGTGGCAGGCTTTTCATCTCGGCGACAGCTTTGGCGGGCAGCGGTTGTTCGATGAGCTCAATATCCAGGTCTGTCGTTCTGCGGTAAAATTCTTTCGTTTGGTCTACTGAATAACCCTGATTGGCATCAATGCGAAGGATGATTCCTTTTCCAAATTTTTCACGCAGGCGCACCATACGTTCAATGTCCTCAGACAGGTCTTTCCCAAGTTTAACTTTCAGGATCTTGAAACCCTGGGCTACAAAATCGGCGGCTTCCCTCAGCGTTTCCTCAACGTTCTTGATACCGATCGTATTCGAAGTAGGCATCGACTTGATTTTTTGACCGAGAAACTTTACCAGAGGAACTCCGAGGAACTTCGTGAAGACGTCGTGTAGTGCAATATCGAGCGCCGCGCGGGCGGAAGGGTTTTTCGGAAACTTTTGCCAGACATCAAATGTGAGTTGGTTGAATTCCGTGATGTCCCGGCCCAACAGAAATTGAAGATTCTGTTCCTGTAAAGCATCGAGGCATTGGGACAGGTTTTCGCCTACAACATACTCGCTGGGATTTCCCGAACCAATGCCGGTAATTCCATTATCAAGTGTTATTTCGACAAACGCATTTCGGACCTGGTCGACGGTTTTGAATGCGATGGTATACGGCTTCGTATTTCCAAGGTCAGCATCCCAAACCCTGACGGATTTTATTTTTGGCATGGAATACGGTTAAACAGGGACAGCGGATTTTCTGATCATCGCTTCAAAAACAGGTACCAGACTGTCAACTCCATCTTCCAAAGGAAGGATGACTGGAATCTTCAGCTTTTGTTCTGCGTTCGATGCATATTCGCGCGCGTCTGAAAGTTGCATTTTTGCAGTATTGATCGTCAAGGCTACCGTGGGTGCTCCATAAATGCGGATCAGTTCGATCTCTTCTTCAGGTTGCGCCACCAGAGCAGGATAAAAATCCATGTCTTTGTAGTGTTTGCGCGCGGGATTGTGTTGCAATACGACTCCGTTTGCGTCGGCGGAACAGATCCACTCGGCCCCTGCCGGCCCGCTTGGATTCCGGAGCGAAGATTGTCCTTCAATAAAGATGATATCAGGTTTCGTCTCCTGATAACAAGTGTGGACTGCATGCTCCATCTCGCCCGAGATAAAATCGTTAAGTGTCGAATCAAACACGAAACCGTACTTAGCCCCCTGCATCCAGCCTGTCTGACCTGTGTATATCATTTCAGCTTTGTATCCGGCTTTGCGCATGGCATCCACCAGGAAACGTGTTGTTGTGCGTTTGCCGAGCGCGCAGTCCGTTCCGAGCACTGCTATTTTAGGGCATTTGACTTCCTTTATCTTGCCGGACCAGAAGTGCAGGTCCTTGAATTTCTTAGGCTTCCGTACATCAATGATCTCGACGCCTTTTTTCTTTGCCAGCGCCGCAAGTTCGGGGATGTCGGAAATATATTCGTGTAGCCCGTTTATCAGCCCATATCCATGCTCCAGCGCCTCCTGAAGCTCGATGCGAAGTGAATCCGGAATGACGCCCCCCTTCGTCGCAAGTCCAACGATGCAATAAGTCGCTGTAACCCGGGCGCTCTTTGAGAACTCAGCAATAGACGCATACGCGGGGATGTTCCTCTTTTTACCGTCGAGAACATCTCCAGCATCTTTGCCATGGTGTTTTGAATC
>CBFGXV010000415.1:0-3719 GCA_965652755.1 uncultured Chryseosolibacter sp.
CTTATAAAACTTAAGAGGTTGCTTCGGATTATTCGGGACAATTTCTATGTAACCATCATTATCCACGTCCCATCCCCTGGCAGTCTCGACGTTCCCCGTCTGGTCGAGGATATGCTCTTTCCAGGGAAGATTATTTCCGGGGTTCTCGCGCCACCGCAGATCCTTGCTAAACCAGCCGCCGGTTACATAATCCGTCCTTCCATCTCCATTGATATCCAGCGGGACCGTCGCAAAATCGTCCCAATACTCCCCGTGCCTCGCTACATCTCCGATATAAGACCTGTCCAGGAATTCGGGACCTTCATACCAGAACGCCCCGGAAACAATATCGAGTTGTTCATCACCATTTACGTCAAAGACCCCAACAGATTCATAGCTCTCGGACGCTATTTGTTGTTTTTCAAATTGAATAGACTTTGTTTTTCCTTTATCATGCTGGGCATAGGCCGATATACTGAGAAGCCAACCCTGTCAGAAGCGCAGGAGATAAAACTTTTGTTTGAATAGCGTACAGGTTCACAGGGCTGGCTTTTTAAATTATAATTTACAGATGAAGGCACAAAGTCTTCGATATTTTTCCTTAAGTTTTCAAGGACCCGAATGTCCGAAAGTTAGTGGTTGATATAAGTTTATCATAACTTAATAATCTTTTATGTAAATGCTGGAATGGATATTCTGCGGATATGTAACCATTTATTTTGGAAGAAATTTTTTGAAACCGGCGGCAGCCATAAGTAAGGACGAATGAAAGTGCATGCAGGACTATTTATTTTGATCAAATTGCATGCAGGGCCTAGCTGTTTAAGTAATTTTTTTTAGGGCCGCAGTCATAGCATGAAAAATAACCTTTGAAAGACAGATCTGAATAAAGGCCCAAAAAAAGTTATGGCAATTGCGATAGTTTTCAATGAGCTTGACAAACGCCACAAATATAGTTACTTAACGAAGTCACCTTTGGATTACGTATCTAATAACAGACGTCTCGATATCCTGTTAGACGTTTTTTCATTATAATTCTATGATAAGAAATGAATTTAAGAAATTTAATCGCAGAAAATTTATCAATAGTGCTGCTATTTTAAGTGGCGGCATGATAACCCCTTTTTCAGTAATTGGTTCTCCGGAATTACCGCTAGTCAAAAATTTAAGCGGAAGCAAAAGCCGGAATTGTACTACAGAAAATTTATTGACAGATATTTCCAGCATCCCTAACTTCTGCACACATGAGCATTGGGGTTCGATCAGTTCTGTAGGTAGAGCTCCATCGCAAGGTGGCTTTCGCTGTGATACAACCGCTGGTGCGCAGCCGTTGCATCCTACCTCTATCTGGGATTTGCTATTAGATCCATATGAACAAAGCTGGATGGCTGCTCAAAGACGTGATCCTAATGCGTTTGCAAAAGAGGCTGGGCAAACTTCTTTCGTGCAATGGTGGAAGAATTCGCCACAAAACGCACTGAAGAAGTTCCATTCACTGATTAATTCTTCGCTGATGACAGGAGTATTTCAATGTATCAGGCGAGGCATTTTCCATTTATACGGTATTGACATCAGTAATTTCGACTTGAGAGGGCGCCGTTCAGAATTCGCGCTCAAGCTCCTTCACAGTAAAAGCCTGGCGCCGGCTACCAAGCTTCTCGCGCAGTACCGAGACCTCTGCGGTGGTAATGCCATCCGCATCATTTTGCCATGACCGCCGGATGAAACTCAACAACTGCGAGATGTCTTCATTTGACAAATTCGGATCGTAGCCGACACCGGGCATATCGCCATTGATTTCCGGGCGCTGATATAAATGCTCATTCACTCTGACCGGCCCCGTCAGTCCGAACAAAACGACTGCGATAAGTTTGCGTTTATCACCGATGACCCACTCCGATTTATTCAAAGGAGGCGCTACTGATCTGATCCCATTCCCGTCCTCACCATGGCAGGGCTGGCACACAGAAGCAAACACGGCCGCGCCCCTCGGAAATATTTTTGCCAGGCCGATCGCATCGGGTTTGTTTCGTTCGTATTCGGCGCGGTCGGCTACTTCTTTCAGACGATTGGTAACAGCATAATCGCGGCGCGCGACAAAACGCAATATATTTTTCTGAAAACGCTTCTCGCCGCCATGAAGGCTGGCGACGATGGCGTCAGCAGTATATCGGTCATCCGGAAAGTTCCGGGCGACTTCAAGCAGAAGATCATTTGCGGCGACTTCGTTAAAAGGCCGGATGTACCCGCCCACAAACGCCACATAAGGTGCGGCCAGAGTATCATTCGTCGTCACCATCCGTTTCAGGAGGGGAAGGCATTGGTGATAGTTTGATCTGTCTAAGATCGAAGGCAGCGCGCTGAGGGCTTGCATCCTGACGGCCCATGTCGCGTGGTGCAGCAAAGGCGAAAGATCTTCCATGCCGAGTGCTCCGAGCCCTTCAAGTGTCCACAGCGCATGCTCAATCTTCGAAACAGAGCTGCCCCGATCTTTCAGGATTTCATGCAGCGCGGGGACTGCATCCATAAGCTGTCCATCGACAAGCAGTTGTTGCGCTTTGTCGCGCACCCAGCCATTGGCGTGCCCCAGTAATTTGACGAGTGTCTCCGCGTCGTTCTCCGGAAGGACCTCCATTCGCGGATTTTTTCCTTCAGGCAAAATCCTGTAAATGCGCCCATAGTGATAGGGTTGTTTCAGCGCGCGGCTCCCGATCTGTTGTTTGAGATATGTAGTCATGTAGGTTATATGATCGAGGATTCCCCGATACATGTCGGCAACATACAGGGCGCCATCCGGGCCATCGTAGAGGCTCACCGGTCTGAATCGCTCATCGGCGCTTGCCAGAAACTCTCTGCCTTTGTACGCCTGTTTTCCGCTGACACGATATCCCTCTTCGTGCAGAAAATTCCGCTTGATCAGGTTTGCGCCGGGTTCTGCTATGAATGCGTTTACAGTGTCTTTCTGTCCGAACAATCCGCCCCTGTAAATGAGAGGCCCACAGGCGGCCGTAAAATTCACCAGGCGCAACCGGTCGTCCAGAATACCTTCCATGTAGCCCCTGTTCACGCCGGGTGTGGGTCTCACAGGAAACACGGCATTGTCTGTTACAATTTTCTCATTGAATCCCGCCACGCTTTCCTGATGAATATTGATGGCCCCTAAACCGGGCGCGAAGTAATCACCCATGAGGTTGTCGCTATTCGTATTATAGAACAATCTTCCCGAGTTATCCTGTGTTATGCCCCATTGTCCACGGAAATGCGTTCTTTCCACGAACCACGTGTCGCCTTTTTTGCGGTACCGTTTTGATGACTTCGCGCTGTAGATCCAATTATCCATTGCCCGCAGTAAGCCGTTGGGCTGATGTTGCACATTCCCGCCGGACGCGTAAGCGCTGTCGACCAAAGTCCGCCTTCCCGGTTTGTCATCGACAATCTCGTAATACCACAAGGCCGGCGGCTCGGCGAGCAGTAGACCGCCATCGATAAGACATATGGCCCTTGGCAATATGAGCGAATCCAGAAACACTTTTCGCTGATCCATCTCTCCGTCGTTGTCTTCATCCTGAAGGATGACCACCTTGCCAACTGGCGCGTCTTCGCCCAGACCAGTAGTATCTGGCATGTAACCATTCATTTCCACAACCCACATCCGCCCACGGGCATCAAAATTGAATGCGACAGGTGTTGTCACGAGCGGTTCCGACGCCACCAACCTGACTTCGAATCCGTCAGAAATC
>CBFGXV010000416.1:0-3717 GCA_965652755.1 uncultured Chryseosolibacter sp.
GTACGACCGTTCACCTTGCGCTGGGTGATGCACTCGCTGTCTGTCTTCTCGAACTCAGAAATTTCAGTAGCCGCGATTTTGCCGAATATCACCCGGGAGGCTCTCTTGGAAAACAACTTTATTTAAAGGTTTCCGATATCTACCTTCAACACAAACTTCCCGCAGTTAGTGCCGAGACACCGTTAAAAGATGTTATAATTGAGATCTCGAGTAAACGCCTGGGTTGCACTTCGGTGCTTGACGCGAGTAATAATTTACTGGGAATCATCACCGACGGCGATCTTCGCCGCATGCTGGAAAAAAATATAAGTCTCGAGCGAATCAAAGCCAGCGATATCATGACGCTCAACCCCAAAACGATCCAAAAAGATGAGTTTGCAGTCAAAGCCCTGCATTTAATGCAACAGGCCAATATCACCCAATTAGTCGTAATGGACGGATCGCAGGTAAGAGGATTTATCCATCTGCATGATCTGCTGAAGGAAGGGATCGTATAAAATATCAGAAAATACTTTCATAACATTTGGTGACTAACGTCTTTTGCAATAACTCTTACGCTTAAAATCAGAATGAACAAAAATTTATATGTTGTATTAATGGCGGGAGGTGTCGGCGTCCGCTTCTGGCCTTACAGCCGCAACTCAAAACCCAAACAGTTCCTCGATGTGCTGGGAACGGGCAAAACCCTCATTCAATCTACTTTTGAAAGGTTTCTTCCCATTTGTCCCCCGGAAAATATTTTTGTGGTAACACATGAAGAACACGCGTCGATCGTGCGGGAACAGTTGCCGCAGCTAACGCCCGGGCAGATCCTGACAGAGCCAATGCGGAAAAACACAGGAGCGTGCATCGCTTACGCAAGCTTCAAGATCCAGCAACTGGATCCGGAAGCAGTGATCGTAGTGAGCCCATCTGATCATCTCATTCTGAAAGAAAACATGTTCCTCGATGTGATCCGAAAAGCCGCCGATCAGGCGAGAACAGATGACAAACTCATTACCCTCGGAATCAAGCCGACGCGGCCCGAGACGGGCTATGGCTACATCCAATATCACACAGAAAAAACATTTGCCAAAAAGGTTAAGACATTCACTGAGAAACCGGAGCTTTCACTCGCAAAGAAATTTCTGGAGAGCGGAGACTTTGTCTGGAACGCAGGCATCTTTATATGGAGTGTAAAGTCGATCATCAAAGCAATCCAGCTTCACATGGCCGAGATGGCCGAAGTGTTTGAAGATATCAAGACAAAACTTGTAACCGCGGAGGAGAAACAAGCTATCAGCGCTGCCTACCCACAATGCAAAAGCATTTCGATCGACTACGGCATTATGGAAAAAGCCTCTAACGTATATGTGTGCCTTGGGGACTTCAGCTGGTCGGACCTCGGATCCTGGGCATCCATTCATGAGATCTCCGAAAAGGATACGGACAACAATGTTATCCGTGCAAATGCACTAACCTACGACACGCGCAACTGCATTATCAAAGGCGCAGACAACAAGCTCATCGTAGTTCAGGGACTGAACGGATACCTGGTCGGCGAGTTCGGCAATGTATTTATCGTATGTGAAAAGGATAAGGAAGAACAATTCCGCAGGTTCGTAAGCGACGCAAAAGCCAAACCAAACGCCAGCGAATTTATTTAAGCAGACAGTTACACCGTAGCGGGTAAGGACGATTTATCCGGAGAGAGAGCCTCCGGCAATTTTCATTTGCCGGCTGACGGGCGATTTCCGCGAACCCTGACTACTTCGTAGATGGCGACTCCTGAAGCGACTGAGACATTCAACGATCCGATCCTGCCTCTCATGGGAATCCTTGCGAGCTCGTCCGCATCACGCAGCAGCGCATCGGAAATTCCATCCTCTTCTGAACCCATGATAAGGGCAATCGGTCCGTTTAGTTTTACGTCATAAATATCCTGACTCGCTTTTTCTGTGCACGCGATGACCCTGATTCCATTATCGCGAAGGTACGCCAGCGTTTTCTTAAGATCTTTTTCCCTGCAGACCGCGAGATGGTTCAACGCACCTGCCGATGTTTTCATTGCGTCGCCAGTAATGGGTGCGTTGCCTTTTTCACTGAGAACGATTCCATCAACGCCTGCACATTCCGCCGTTCTGGCAATAGCGCCAAAGTTGCGTACATCTGTGATCCGGTCGAGAATTAATAAGAAGGGTTCACGACCTTCGCTGTAAGCCCTGTCGATAAGATTGTCAAGGGAAGCGTAGCTCACCGAGGAGAGCACGCAGATAACGCCCTGATGATTCTTGGTTGTAAACCGCTTCAGCTTTTCCTGCGGCACAAAAGTATATGGCACCTGATTCTCACGCGCAACTGCGATGAGCTCCTTAACAAGATCATTCGCAAGCCCCGACTGGATCATGATCTTCTCGATCTCCTTGCCTGCGCGGATGGCTTCCATAACGGCCCGCGTACCATAAATCATTTCGCTCTTTTCCACTTTTCGATGATTGGTGTTGAGGCGCCTAAGTGCCGACTTTGCACTTCAGCGCATTTTTTTTCTTTGTCCCGGGTGCTTCCTGGAAATCTTTACACAGGGTGGATGATTACATCCACCCTGCAAGGTATCAAAACCGCGCGTTCCTCCACAGGTCAATTACTTCATACCAGGTATCCTCGTATTTTTTTTCCCTGATAAGAACATAATTCCCCGGATCGAACAAGCTATTGGATCTCGAAAAGTTGAAACTGATATCCCTGAACTGTTCGTTATCATACCGCCACACTTCGCGGTTATCAAATCTGAATACTTCATCGGGCTTGCCGAATATGATATAGATCATACCCCGGTCAGTCTTCCAGCCCTCCTTGTACGACGTAAAATAGCGGTTAGCCAGCTCGACTCTCCGGAAATAGTTTCGCATAAGCGTGCGGGCGCGGTCCGTGTCAACTGTAATGGAGAGTATAACCCTGTCAAAAGTTTTTTTGTTTCCCTGCACTGCTTCAAGGCGCTCATATTCCTGTCGGGTTGTAATATAGATAAGCGGACCGGGAAGATTCGCGAGCTTCGTATATTGGGGATAATCCTCTTCGCTACGGAAAGCAAAGCCTTCGAGGGACGTTGTATCTCTTTGAATGAGATACAGTCCTTTCATTGAAAAATTAACCTCGTCTCCTGCTCTTATCTTAAACACGGAATCAACAGCCATAGCCCGTGGCACACGCGCCTGTGCCTCAGAGAACGATGGTGCTGCGGCAGGGAAATTATCGTCGTAGTAAGAGACAAACCACTCATCGGAACCAAGACCCAGTCTCACTGCTTCATTTGTATGGATGTGAGCCTGTGAGACCGCAGTCCCATTCCTCACCAGATAGTTATTCACCGGATAATTTTGTTCAAGTTCCGCGAAGTAATACCATGCGCGCCTGGCCGTGTTGTTCACAATTTTCGCCACGATGTACCGCGGCGCGCCGGCTGCGTTAATTTTCCCGCGTCCTGCCAGGCCTTTTGCATGCCGCGAAATAACAAGATCCTCAAGTGATAGTGGTGTCCCGTCTTTATCAGACAGCAGAGCGCGACCTTCCCATTGCACGGAGTATTGATTCAGTAATCCTGTCGTGTCCCTGACTTGCAGGTCATACAGTATCGTGAATGCGCCCTGATCGCGTACCGTCTTGAGCCCAAGCGTTATTGGCGCATCCGGATTGTACAGATACTCATAATTGATATCCCTTAAAGGCTGGCCAAAGGAG
>CBFGXV010000417.1:0-3715 GCA_965652755.1 uncultured Chryseosolibacter sp.
TGTAGGCAAGCCTCCCAGATTCACGCCAACGGGCTTATAACTTGTCGAAACTGTAGCAAATGTATTGACGTTGCCCGTGGCCTTGTAAGATATTGTCAGCTGTCCGGAGAGGTTTGATTCGTCGACGTCTGCGGAAAATGCCTGGTCAGTATAAATTATCCTTTTCAGTGCGAGAAGCTCGGGGTCTTCGGTTTCGAGACCGCCATAGACCCTCCGGTCGTAATCAACTTCCTTCTGATCATAATTGAACCGGAGTCCCGGAAGGACATGTAGCCTGTCCGTTATGGACCAGTCGGCCTGCGCAAAGATAGCTGCACCCAGGCTCTGCAGCCGCGACGTAGTGCGGATCCCATATCCGTCGAACAAGCCCGGGGTCTCCCAGAGTTCGCTCGTCGAATTCTGGGAGAAGCGCCATTGCGCCGGACCGGATTCCTCGGTATGAACCGGATCGGTATTGAGGTCCTGACCGATCGCGAAGAACCCGATCACACCACTGAGGTTCGAAGAGAAATCGCCTGCGAAACGGATTTCCTGCGACCAGTTCTTATGTCTTGAAGTGCCTTCCGACCTGTTCAGAACGGGCAGACCTGTAAAATCCCGGTCGTTCGAGGGATCCCAGTTCCAGTAACGCAGAGCCGTCGTTGAAGTCAGGGTACCGGAACCCAGCTTCGCGTCGATGTTTAAGGATACGCCCCCAAGCTCATTCCCGGATCTCCAGGGTGTATCATGATCAATTTTCCGGTCGAAAGGATCGCGGCCCGGCAAGTCATAATTCAGATCAGCGATGATCTGTTCGAACTGGCGATAGTCTGGTCTCAGCGTTTGTACAACCCCGGCGAAGACTTGCGCATAGCCCTTGGGTTCCTGACGCGTGTTATCGGCTATCAGGGTAAATTTAAGATCTTCAGTCGGCTGGAAAAGCAATTGCACTCTGAAACCAAGGTTGTTTAGATCGTTCACATACTCCTGGTTGACGACGTGATACAACACGCCGTCGCGCTGCGTACCTGAAAAAGAAAAACGCCCGGCGAACTTCTTGCCTAACGGACCTGTGATGGATGCTTTTGCCTGAAGGAACCCGTAATTTCCATAGCTGACTTCGAAGTTCGCTCCCGGAGTAAAGCTTGCGGCGCGTGTTGTTACATTGAAAGCTCCTGCTGTCGTGTTCTTTCCAAAGAGCGTGCCCTGTGGGCCTCGCAATACTTCGATTTGTTCGATATCAATAAAATCAAGGGTGGTGGCTGCCGCGCGGGCATAATATACACCGTCGACATAAAATCCGACGCCCGGATCAATGCCGTCATTCGTCAGCCCGAAGGTTGATCCGAGGCCGCGGATATTCAGCGTCGTGTTCCGCGGGTTTGATGAATACAACTGCACCGTGGGAACGAGTTCCTTCACCCAGTTGACATTGAACGCGCCTGCGTCTTCTATCAGCTCGCCCCCGAGAACGGATACGGGTATCGGTACTTCCTGCAAGGTCTCAGTTCTGCGACGCGCAGTGACAACAATTTCCGAAAGAACATTGTCATCGCTGAGCGTTATTTCGAACACTTCGCCAGTCAGTTCGAAGACCTGAATTTCCCGGGGCTTGAACCCCGTTGAACTTATGCGGACAGAAAAAGGAAACTCTTTCGGAGCGGGAAAAGTAAAACGCCCGTCAATGTCCGTGACGGCGAAGATCTTTGTGCCCTTGACTACAGCCGTTGCGCCAATAACAGGGTCGCCGTTATTATCGGTGACAACACCTTCAACCTGCTGGGCATGCGCAGCTCCTGCCCACAGAATAAGTAAAAGAAAGACTGGTAACTTGTGAATCATATTAAGTATGGTTTGAGGAGTGATCGACGTGGGTGCAGAATTCGCATCGAATTCGTTCCGCCCGGATAACACAGATGAAATTGATTGATTATTCTAAAAGGAATGTTTAATTCGTTGCCCGCTTCGATGCGAATTCAATGAATCTCTCCCGGTCAAATTCTTTTGGTTCCGGCCGGAGATAGCCAAATTCGTGAAGCTGACGCGAACCGTTCTCGTTCACCCATTTCAGAAAATCAATGGCTTCGGCACTCGCGCTATTCTTATCAATGGAAAGATGGAGATACTCAACAGGAATGTTCCTGAGATCCCGCGCATCAATTGCCTCAAGACTGTTGATGACTGTATCCAGATCGTCGTAAAATTTTTCGTCGTCGCTGACTTTTTTGTTGCCGTTCATGTCAACAGGCAACACGGAAAGCCCCTGGATCGGATTTCTTGTTTCGGAATCATAAATGAGCGGCACAGGCAAGTATGTCACACCCGTTGAGTCGCGCAGCAAAGCCTTGATCAGGTGCGCATCAGCTCCGGCAATGGCGTTGCCTTTGATATCTTTTTGCTCATGACCGAAGTAATTGGCGAACACAGTGGGAACTCCGGCTTTCTGAAGACGGGTATAAACCGTATAAGGTGCTTTCAGATCTTTTTGTCGATCCTGGTCGGCGAATATGTCATCAAAGAATATCTGGTTGATCAACTCGCCGTTGAGACCTTTCTGTGAATAATTGCGGGCAAAAGCGGAAACGCTGTTCGCAACAGGCAGGATCGCATAACGCCCTACGTTGATATATTCGCGTTTTGACCTGAGATTGTCATCATGACGGTATACTTCGGCGAGTATATCATACTTCAGGGGATCAGCCGATCCCCGCGCCTCGACAATGATCTGTACATTCGGACTGACTTTGTTGTATTCGTCGATCCATCGCTCGACAAGTTTGTAGGAGAAGCGTGCCCCTGTGACGACGACAACTTTCTGCGAACCCGGTACGGCAGCGGAAGATGAATCCAAACGGGATCTTTCCCGGGCTGCCGGTGAGCCGGGTGTCTGGGCAAGTGCAGCGCTGGCTGCAAAGGCAATTGCTAAGGATGCAAGAATGTTTCTAGTGTATATCATAAACTCTATAGGATTAATAGATTAATGGCTCAAATATAAATATTATGCCTACTATGTCAATAGAGTTTGTATTTATTACGATGAATTTTTTTCCCAACCAGTAAACATCCACGAGAATTTCACAGCCAACAGCCCAAAACAGCCCCAAACTACATAGTTAAATAAATCTTGTAAGTCTATTGTATCAGTAGATTATTATACAATATCTTTGCACCATTGTTGAAAATATGGTGGCTTTATCCGCTTCCGACTTTCCCGAATGAACCGAATCTTATTGTCTCTTGGTCTTTGCTGTTGTCGCTGGTTGTGGATGCCAACGACAGAAGAAAGCATATGCAAACATTAAAAGACAGAAGACATGTTAACAACACAAAAACGTCCGGAAGGTCAATATTTTAAATTTCCGAAAACAGCCAAGCGCACCCCTTTAAAAACAGTTACCCAGCCACTGGAAACCGTTCCGGCCGGCGTGCTTCAAGAGCACGGCCCGGTTGACCAGGGCAGAAGCGGTCAGTATAAAGAGCGCGTCCGTTTGGATTTTTCGGTCGCGCACAGTTTACCGTCCGAGTTTACATTCGTGAAAGGACTGATAGAATTTCACCGTCCGAAAGATTTCAACTTCAAATACGACCGGAAACAAAAGACCATTTCCATTGATGTCGACCTGGATCAGATTGACCGGCTCGCGACTTTCATTTCCGGGGTAGAGGAGTGGGTCAGAAAAGAAAAGCAATTCAGGCATGCGCTTAAGATGGCGATTGAATTTGAGAGGCGCTACCA
>CBFGXV010000418.1:0-3706 GCA_965652755.1 uncultured Chryseosolibacter sp.
CCCCATTTATTGGCTTCCTTGCGCAGCTTTATCGTACCGTCTTTGATCGCGACTGCAAGCTTTTCGTTCATCAACCCTTTCGACGTGAGATGAAAGCGGCCACAGTCGTCGCATTGATAAACCGCCACAGGTCCCTGCCCGTGCCCGTAATTGTACCTGCTCCAGCTCTCGATGAGAACTTCTTCCGCAACCTCCTGGCTGGGATACATTCGTTTCCCGGTGATACAATGATCTGTCCCCATTCCTGACAAAAATAAGCAACTTGCCACCTTTACCAAACCGCGCTGGCGGGTGCATGTCCGCAAGTTTCAATCTGTTAATTTCATAAAGTATTCTTAAAGTCTCGGTGCGATGCTAAATTGCGTGCAAAACTAAAATTGATGAAAACAGCCGAGATACATACCAAAAAGGGAGTGATGAAGATCAAGTTCTTCGAAAAAGACGCTCCAAACACCGTAAAGAATTTTATTACCCTTGCTGAGAAAGGATTTTACAACGGGTTATCATTCCACCGTGTCATTCCTAACTTCGTCATTCAGGGAGGATGTCCCAATGGTATCGGGAACGGCGGCCCCGGTTACACTATCGACTGTGAATTGACCGGTGAAAACCAATACCACGACCGCGGAGTGTTGTCGATGGCGCACGCCGGCAGAAACACAGGCGGATCGCAGTTCTTTATCTGCCACTCGCGAACTTCCACCAGCCATCTTGACCGCAATCATACAGTATTTGGCAAAGTCGTGGAAGGACTTGATGTCATTGACCAGATCCGCCAGGGCGATGTGATGGAGAAAGTTGTGATACGAGACGAAGAATAATCTCCCGTACAGGTCGCGCTACGAGCTACCGGTTTAATTCCGCATCCAGGCGATTGCTGATGAAAGTGCGTTCATGCTCAGGAAGATTTTCTGAACGCTTCTTGGATTCGGCATTCGCCCGGGCAGTAGACTCGGTTTCTTCAACGATAAATCCGTGCTCCGCGATCCTGAGAAGATTGTCATAAGGTCCTTTGGGTGAAATTAGTTTGACAAACACGGGGGCTGTCTCAATGGCAATGAACAAAAGCAAAATGAACCAGTGGGCAAGGAAGATCGCTTCGCTGTTCCTCGTAATGCGGTCCAGCGCTTCCATTCTGGCGGCAGGCCCGTTCAACCGCGACCGCTCGAGCGAAGTCATCTCTTTGTTCATGAGTCCAATGCTGCCCGAGAGCAATGCCTCAAGGCTTGATATTCTTTGACCGTTTTGCAGTGACAGCTCCGCGAGTTCGCGCTCTGCCTTATCCGCATCCGCTTTCTTGACCTTGTAGATCGGCCCCAGATTCCTCCGCCGGCTTCCCCCGGTGCCGTCTGCTTCTTCCTGAGCAACCCGAAGAAGCTCATCCCGCTTCGCGGCTTTTTCCTGAATCTCCAGCTTCAGGCCACTGATTTGTGCACGGAGGCTGTCCTGGTATGGAATAAACCGTGACATCAGCTGAGTCTCCTGCTCGGCGTACTTCTCCTGCTCCATCACGATAAGTTCGGGCGCGATCTCTTTTTCAAAGATCTTCAACTCAAGCGGACGCGCGATCACCACCGAAATAAGGATTGCAAGGATGAGACGGGGAATTGCCATCGCAAACTCGCGACCGGCTCTCCCCTCTTTTCGCATGCTCGATACAATGAAACGGTCCAGGTTAAAAATCATCAGACCCCAAACAATGCCAAACGCAATGGAGGTAAAGAAATTTTCGAAGACGGTGTACAATGCGTATGACGCTGAAAGAAATGCAAAAACACCTGTGAAGAAAACAGTAGCGCCAATACCCGTATATTTTGCCGTCTCTGAGGGGCACTTCTTGAGGATCTCAGTATCGGCTCCGGAACAAAACCAGAAGAAAGAAATGACTTTTCGCATGTAGGATAAAACGGTAGCTAAAAAATGATATTGCAGCAGCAGGTCAATATACGTGCCAGAGGCATTCTAGCCGACCGCGTGCGCGTCCGTGTCCAGATCGAATTGGACCTGAATGGATTACAAAAATAGAAGAAAACTACAGTGAAAGTAAGGCGGTTCAAAAATGAACAATAATTGTCCGGAACCGCGGTCCGTCAAAAGGTATATCCAGCGTGGAATGTAAAGAACGGATACAGGGGACCAACATCGTATCTCGCTGTTCCTATCTTATTAATGCCATCGATCTTTTCCAGATAACCCAGACCTACCCACGGCTTGATGTAGAACGAACCTTTATACGGATGCCAGCTGTAGCCTGCATAAGTCATTAGTAAAATCGTATTAAAGTCGGTTGATCCGCGCTCTTCGCTTCGATTGCTCACGCGGAAACTCTGAAGGCCTATCTGCTCTCCAACGAACCAGCCGTAGTTAGCTTTCCTGGGAAAGTATTCGCCCGATACAAAAAATGATCTCCTGATACGCACATCCCACCCCTTATCGCGGTTGTCTTTATCGGAGTTCACTACCCAGTCCGGCACATCCAAACCATACGTGCCGATACCCATCAGCACGCGTTCGCTGAACATAGGCTGATACTTGAGATGAAGTGAGTAACCGCGGAAAATAAAAGAAAGTGGATCAATTTCCACGGACAGGCGCGATCCGTAGTTCCTTGAAAAAATTGGGATGTAGTCCTGGGCACTGACTGCCGTAATATTTCCAAGTATCAGCAGTGACAACAATGTCACGAGTATAGATCGTCTCATATTTAGCAGCGTTAGTATGACTGACTTAAAAATGTCATACCTAACCCACAATCTTTTGATCGAAACGCTTTTATTCGATGACTTTAATGAGCGTTCCTCTCTCAACACGTTCTTCCAGCGTCATGCCATTCAGCGTGGCGAGTTCTTCCATTCTTTTCGAGTCCACCCGTAAGCTACCGAGCACTTGTGATAAGGTTCCACTTTGCGCCGCGGACTTAACGCGAATCCGCTCGGGTTGCTTGTTCAGTTTGGAAGGATCTCTCAATTCCTGGAACGTTCCCATTGTCGACTGAAACAATTGCATGTAGTTGTTGAAGTCCGCCTGTGACGAGGCGCCAATCAAATTGTAGATATTTCCGCCATACTGGATGAAATACATCAACACGCGAGGCCCTTGCTGCGCCTGTTGTTGCTGTTGCTGTTGTTGTTGTACAACCTGATCTCCCACCACAATAATTGCAGGCAAACCGTTGACAGTTTGCTGTTTTGAGTCAAGCACCTTGATCTGAAAATTCTGAATCGTGGTTTGTGCCGCAGCCTCGAGAGAGTTGCCTTGCGCCAGTGTGAGGATCATCAGCGCACGGCCATCCTTGGGTACCATTTGCACCTGTTGAGGCGTGTTCTGCACAGCCCAGAGTGCAGGGATTGAAAACTGAAATTTCATCACCGGATGATAGAATACATTATTCTCAACAAACCCCTGTTTCGGATCTTCACCATAAACAATACCATCAATCATTTTCAGGTAACTCTCGCGGTTCACTTCAAGGTCTGTGGATTTTGTTTTCCGCCTCCAGTCTGCCGCGAGTTTGGCTACTTTTTGTTCGCGGTCCGCTGGATCAGGATGCGTTGAGAGAAATGTGGGAACCTCTTCCCCTCCCGCCTTACTGCTAAGACGATCCAGCGTCTGGAAAAAGCCGGCCATCTCCGAAGCATCGTATCCAATTTTTGTGAAGTATTCTACACCTAACTTGTCAGACTGACTCTCAGCATCCCTCCCGAAT
>CBFGXV010000419.1:0-3698 GCA_965652755.1 uncultured Chryseosolibacter sp.
ACTTTTCGCACCTCTTTGATGATCTCCTTGATCAGCTGATCGATCTCAGTAATTTTCTCCATTGCTTTTGCCTCATGGCTGAGGTCAATGGATCCGATTTGGTACTTCAGAGACGTGAGCATCTGCCCGATCCCGTCGTGGATATCCATGGCAATCCGTTTGCGTTCTTCTTCCTGGCCTTCCAGGATCAGGACAGAACGGAATTTCTGCTGATTGATCTTTTGTTCTATTTCCGCCCGGTTCTTCTGATTCAAACTTTGCTCGGCAACTTTGCGCGAAGAAATATCGGATCCTATCATCACCAATTCTTCGATCTCGTCATGGTCGTTATAAACCGGTGTGATAATGACATCGAACCAGCAATCGCCATGAGTCGCTTTCTTGAATTTTATTTCTCCCTGCCACAACCTTCCTTCGGACACAGTGTCCACGACTTCATCCATCCAGTCGTCCGGATCTTTCATCGCAGGAAAGAGATCGCAAAGACGCATGGATCCTTTCAGGGCATGGTTGCCAGACAAGTCCGCGAAAGCTTCGGCAACAAACGTAATATTCCCTCCGGGATCGGCTTTGGCAAGCAAACGCGGATTTTCAACCGGCTGGTTCAAAATTGCCATCTGCTCGTAGGTTTTTTCAAGCGACGAGTACAATGCACCTATTTCCCGGGAAAGTTTTCGCGCGTTTTTTTCGGACGAGATAAGCTTGCCGATGGTATTATTCACCTGGCGCGTGGTCGGACGGAAGATAAAGATCACTTCGAGTGCGATGACGAGCAGAGAAATAGCGAGTACAATGTATTCCATCGTCCTCAATGATGAAACCTTTGCCTTTGCTTCCCGGTCGTATTGATTGACGATCAGTTCCATTCCCGCCAGGAATGGTTTTTCATGTAACAAGATATTATCGACGTCGTGTGCGAGCGAGGCGACCGGTGTCTGGACCTCCCTTTGAAGTAAGGTGATGATATGAAGCGCGCTGTTCGCCATGGCGGCGAAATGATCGTCAACTTGTTCAAATAGCGCAGCGATCTCCATGCTGTTTTTACCGGGCAAGTTCAGGCTGTCATTTCCATGCTGCAGACCTTCCTGCGACATTTTCCAGAGCTCAAAAGATTCCGAGATGTTATTCAGGACACTTGCCCGCTCATCGGCAGACTGTTCGTCCCGCAGCAACAATACCGTCTTCGTGATTTTTTGGCTGAGCATCCGTTGTTTTCCGGCAACGTTCACCACGCGCGAATCGCTCAACTGGGTTTTCAGATGTGACTGGATCAGAATCTGGCCCAAAATAGCCACCGTGGCGATCACACTCAGCGCAAGGATATACCACGTACCCAGCCGGGCGAACTGGTTCAATCCACGCTTAATGTAATAGCTATCCAGCTGCATTACGTAAAATTACGCAAAAAATATGAGTTGCCAGTGGTGAGTGGTGCGTGCGGCTCATTGGCCTGTTCTTAAAATCTTGTTGCGTGCTGTATTTTCGTGAGTCGTCAGACGTGAATCGTGAAGTCGTTCGTGCGGCTCTCGGTGCATCCATTAAGCTTTTTCTTGCTGAAACGCCGATTGACAGTGCCGGCGCGCCAGCCTAAACGCTGTGGTGGAGGCTGACGATTCATGGCTTCACAAGAGGCCTGGCACCAGATCTACATTCGAACGCAACATCGTGAGTCGCACAAACTCACTCACCACTCACAGCTCACAGTCCCATGCCGATGTAAACAAATCCATCCTCAACCTTCACAGGAAAAACGGAGATACTTTCTTCGGACGCATTAAGGCATTCTCCATTGCGAAGCGAGAAAGATCGCTTGTGGAAAGGGCAGGCCACTTTGGGTTCCTCACCGGTGGTGCCGATCATACCCCTTGACAAGACCATCTGCTTTTTATGGGGACAAAGATTCTGACATGCATACCATTCATTTCTCCTCGTGAAATTAAATACAGCGATCTGCATGCCCTGGTATCTTACACATGCACCCCCGTTTTCAGGAAAATCAGAAACCTTTGCCGCCCGGAACCATTCCTTCACATGGGAGGTCTCCGTGGAAGTCATATCTTTCAATTCATTGAATATTTTCATTGTGTCATGGTTGTATAGTCAAACAATTATTTCTTATTCCAGTCGGACGGACATTTTTGCCCGCGCAGGTCGACAAAAGATAGTGTATCATCCGGGCTTTCGTCATTGGCAAAGTGCCGGAACGCGGCGCGCAGTGAGGGCGTTTCGACCACTTTCTTCCACTCGCATTCATAGGTGGCGATGAGATTTTTCATGTCTTTCTCCAGTTGCTCGCCGATGCCGAGCGAATCATTGATGATCACGTCCCGCAGGTATTCGAGGCCGCCTTCCATTTTATTCAGCCAGCTAGCCGTGCGAGTCAACGGGTCGGCTGTACGTATATAAAACATCAGGAAGCGGTCGATGAGCTTCACGCAGGTTTCGGTGTCAACATCAGTCGCGAACAGCTTCGCGTGTTGTGGGCGGGATCCACCGTTGCCGCAGACGTAGAGATTCCATCCCTTTTCGGTAGCGATAATTCCAAAGTCCTTCGACTGTGCTTCTGCACATTCGCGGATACAGCCTGACACCGCGCCTTTGAGCTTGTGAGGCGCGCGCAAGCCCTTGTAGCGGTCCTCGATGAAGATGGCGAAGGAAACGGAATCCTGCACGCCGTAGCGGCACCAGGTGGAGCCGACACAACTCTTGATGGTGCGCAAAGCTTTTCCATAGGCATGGCCGCTTTCGAATCCCTCGGCGATAAGTGCTTCCCAAATTTCCGGGAGTTCGTCGACGCGCGCTCCGAACATATCGATGCGTTGTCCTCCGGTGATCTTCGTGTAGAGATTGTATTTTTTGGCGATCCTTCCGATGGCCATTAACTTTTCGGGCGTGATTTCCCCGCCTGCGATGCGAGGAACAACGGAATATGTTCCGCCTCGCTGGATGTTTGCCAGGAAACGATCGTTGGTATCTTGGATAGCCGCCTGCGAAAGGATCATGTCATTCCAGATACTGGCCAACAATGACGCGATCGCGGGTTTGCAAACTTCACATCCATCGCCTTTGCCGTGCTTTGTCAGCAGCGTATCAAAATCCTTTACACCAGTGCTCCGGATGATATCGTAAAGTTCCTGGCGGGTGTAGTCGAAGTGTTCGCATAAACTTTTCTTAACACGATGGCCAAGACCTTCGAGTGTCAATTTCAAGATGTCATTTACCATGGGCGTGCAGCCGCCACATCCCGTACACGCCCTCGTATTTTTTTTCAGCTCTTCTACAGTGGTGACACCCTTCTCGGTGATCTGGCAAACCAGGTCGTCTTTGGTAACGTTCTCGCAGGAGCAGATCTGCGCCGTTCCGGGAAGATCTTTCAGTCCGGCTCCTTCCGCCGCACTCTTTCCCGGGGTGCCGAAGATCAGCGATTCCGGGGCCGATGGCAACTTCATCTTGTTAAGCACCATCTGGTGCAGCAGGTTGTACTGGCTTGCGTCCCCGATGAGAATGCCCCCCAGCAGATATTGACCGTCGTCCGAAATATTTATGCGCTTATATATTCCGCCGTGTCTATTCTGCATCACAATGGGAATGCTGCCCGGCGTTTCACCGAACGCATCCCCAAAACTAGCGACGTCCACTCCGAGCATTTTCAGCTTTGTCGACATGTCAAAGCCTTTGAATTCGCGGGCAGGCTCGCC
>CBFGXV010000420.1:0-3698 GCA_965652755.1 uncultured Chryseosolibacter sp.
TTAGATGGCCAGCAACAAAAAGTGGATTACAGTTGCGGGGACAGCTCCGGAGTTGATAAACTTTCACCGGATTCCCTTTTAATCTCCTGATGATTTAATTCAGCAGAAGAACCGTCATTTCCGCCACAAACATAACAGGTCGATGGCATATTCCAAATGACAAGCATTAATATTGCAGCGAAAACGGAATTGCACAGATAAACGGACCGACCAGGATGAAGATCCAGACAATGATCATTTCAATTACTCTTTTTCTCGCAGCGTGCGGAGTTAAAGATCCTTCGGAAAAAATAATTGAAGAGGTAGCAGGGACCGATTCTCTCGTGGTGAAGTACGCCGAAGGCTTTACCGTCTCCCGGCGCGGTAATGCAAAGCACGTGACCGTTACCTACCCGTTCCAGGGGGCTACTTCCGGATACTCCTATCTGCTTGTGCCTCGAGGGGAGGAACCTCCCCCCCACGACGCCGGCACCCGCATCATCTACACGCCACTGGAAACGATCGTCTGTACGTCAACAACGCATATTCCCCTGCTCGATTACATCGGCGAAACTGACCGCCTCATAGGATTTCCCACCACTGATTATATCAGTTCAGAAAGAATGAGAAAAAGAATTGATGCTGGCGCGGTGACCGATCTAGGCATTGATAAAGGTCTGAACCTTGAAAAGCTGGCCGTCCTGGAACCGGGCGCGGTGATGGGTTATACCATGAGTGGAGATTATGGACAGTTCCGAAAGATAGAGTCTCTTGGAATTCCCGTCGTCATCAATGCGGAATATCTCGAACAGCATCCCCTCGGCAGAGCTGAATGGATCAAATTCATGGCTTTATTCTTCAACCGTGAACGCGAGGCGGATTCCGTGTTTAACGCGATCGAAAAAAACTACCTCGACGGAAAATCAACCGTTGACACACAAACCCACATCCCCACGGTATTGAGTGGTATCGTTTACGGCGACGCATGGTTCCTGCCCGGTGGTCAGAACTATGCCGCACAATTATTCAGAGATGCGGGCTGCTCCTACATATGGGAAGACACAGACAGCAATGGTTATCTTCATCTTCCTTTCGAAACCGTGTACGAAAAGGCGCATGACGCCGACCTGTGGATCGGAACCGGCTCATTTAAGACCCTCGACGAGATCCGGGCAGCCGACAGCCGTTATGTAAGATTTCGGCCATTCCGGAATAAAAGCGTTTACAACTACGATGCCCGCCAGGGTGCGAGGGGTGGCAACGAATATCTTGAACTCGGATACCTCAGGCCCGACCTCATCCTGAAGGATCTGATCAAAATATCCCACCCCTCCCTGTTGCCGGAACATCAATTATTTTTTCACCGAAAGCTCGAGTGACCGGTTTTCTCCAACTGCGAAAACATTATCGGTATAGCCGGCCCGTGAGTCGCGGCCCCGTTCGCGAAGAAATTTCCAGCCTGCTCACTATTTCCATTCTTTCTTGAGAAAGTTTTTAACTTTGTAACCTGACCCGGGCATTCAATTTTTTAGACTATCAGATTCTTGTTTCCCTGTACTGCGGCCGCACGATCATCTGCCCGCTTCTGTCTATCAATCCCTGTTTTTGATTTTGATAGACGACCGCGTGATCTTTCCAGAACGACGAGATGCTATCAATAACGAACTCTGTGATCTGCTGGCCCTCATCGGAAAAAATAGCGGTCTTCCGTTCATCATTCTCCACGGCGTACCGGAGGCTCCCGAGGGAATAAACACTCCGGTATTGAACTGGAACGATGATCTTGTGGCTGAGGTCGATGAGTCCGAACTTATAGGTCGCGCCCGAGCGGGACATTACAACGGCGCGCATATTCGCAAGCTGTAATCCATCGTAGAGGAAAGGTATAATGGTCTTTCCCGAAGTATTGATGATACCGAATGTCGCGCGCTGCGACAGCGAGGAGCGTTTCTGGGCGACGATATACGAACCCTCGCCAGGTTTGACGTCCAGGAACTCAGGCGCTGTTACCAACTTGTTTGATGTGTGAATAAGTCCCCAGTAGCCACCGGATTGATAACCGACCACCTTGTCGACGATCGATAGTGTGCCATTACTCCAGCCTATGGATTCGTACGTTGCAGGGATCAGCACCTGACCCGCTTTGTCCTTGAGGCCTACCTTGCCATTTTCCTCGAAGACAGAAAATTCTGTCGCCGGGGAAACCGGTTGCGGTACCCCATGCTTGCTGTAAAGAATTGTTGTTGGAACGAACAGCACCGCCAACACTAAAAAAATAATTCGCACACGCTCCATCTGCCCTAAAGTTACGATGCCTGATTTTGGCCTGAGACCCGCCCTCTTCCGGTTGCCGGCAAACAGGGAAATCAGGTTTAAAGACGACGGTGTTATTGAAGTACGCGCAACGGATGAATGGCTACTATTGAGTGGCGACAACAAAGTCCTCGGACAATGCGAAGGTGACATGATATTGCCCAGGTCAGCCGAAAGCTATGCAGTGGTAACAGCTGGAAAATACCAGTTGACCGATAATGAATTCAAACCCCTTCATAAAGATCGTTTCTCTTCCCTGGGTGATTTTAAAAATGGTATCGCAGTTTTCAGCACTCCGTCGGGCGCAGGAGTTATCAATGACCAGGGGAAGGAAATAATTCCGCCGCAGTACAGGGAGCTCGTGATTGACCGGCATGCCTTGCGGGCGCGCACGGACATCGGTTACAAGGACCGGTGGATACTGCTTGACGCAAACGGCCGGAGAATAACTGAAAAGCACTATGAATACATCGCGCCGTTCAATGGAAAATATTACCCGGCAAAGAATCGCGGCTATTGGGGGGCGCTCGATGCCAACGGCGAGGAGATCATTACCTGCGTCCATGATTCACTGCTTCAGAATGCCGGAAAAAATATCGTCGTAAAATTCAAAGGGGAATATGGAGTAATGGATCTGAACGAGAACTGGATCGCAACACCACGCGTGAACCGGATCGAGATCCTCAACGATGAGAATTATCTGGAGTTTTCAGGGTCGACAACTTTCCTGAAGTCCTATCCCAACAACATCATATACTTCTCCGGGAATGCGCTCAGCTTTACCGGAAGCAACATCCGTGAGGAACTGCCTACAGGAGCGTACTGGACCATCGACATGAACGGCATCATCGTTGACCGGTCGAATGAACCAGTGAAGACGGAAGTTGTCTTTTTCGAAACCGAGGGGTTGCGCGCGATCCTAAAGGATGGAAAATACGGCTTCATCGACGAAGCGGGCAGGCTGCGGATCGCAAACCGTTACGAAGAAGTGAAGCCATTCAGCAACGGTCTTGCCGCCATCAGGATCATGGGGAAGTGGGGCTTCATCGATCACAGTGAAAAGCTTGTGGTCCAGCCCGTTTACGACGATGTGGGCGCCTTTAGCAACGGTCAGGCTATTGTAAAAAAGGACGGGCTCGCGGGACTGATCGATGTCTCCGGAAAAGTAATCCTGCCCGTCAGATATGATGAGATCATCCCCAACCCAAACAAACGCTACATTCTTCGACAGGGAGATGTCTATGGCCTTGCAGACACTTCGGGAGCACTTATAATTCAACCGAGGTACGACACGATTGTCGACGCGGGCAACGGTTATGTTATCGCTGAACGCGCCGGTAAGTTCGGCGTACTTACGCTCAAGGGCGTCAGTACCATCCCGATGGTGTACGATGAATTGTCATTCG
>CBFGXV010000421.1:0-3697 GCA_965652755.1 uncultured Chryseosolibacter sp.
TGCATCCATCATGGCATGGGATATACTCTTCCTCATTCCCTTTACATGGCTCGGGCCCGTGCTGGCACCGATACTGTGTTCACTCACGATGATTCTACTTGCTGTGGTTCTCTTGCGAAGTCAAAGACCTGTAAACGCCGTGGTATGGAGTTGCCTCATCGGGGGCAGCCTTCTCATACTCTACACATTCATGGAAGATTATGGCTGGCTGATTGTCGATAACGGGTTTGCCGACGACTATCCTTTATTGCTGCACAACCAGGAGTTTCTCGAGGTTGCCTCGGCCTTCCTTCCGCAAACATTTAACTGGTTCGTCTTTGCATTAGGGGAGGTGATTCTGCTTGCAGGAGTATATATTCAGCATCGCGGGATCTCCGGAGCCCGAATGTGGTCCGACCACAAAACATCGCTGACCTCCCGATAATCAACAGCCATCGAAAAATTTTGCCGGCGATCGCCGAAAGCAGGATAAGGGTCGCCAGGAAGGTTGGGTTCTTTGAAAAAAGAAGATTAAATTTATAATCAACCCAAAAAAAGCGTATGAAATCAGGCATGATCTTTCGTAATTCGGTTGCGCTTCCTTTGATGGTAGCAGCGGTATTTAGCTTGTCTTTTTCTCTTTTGCATCATGGCTGGAGCAGTTATGATCAAAAGAAAGTTCTGAATCTGAAAGGAGAGATCCTGGAATACAGTTACGATAATCCGCACGGCATGCTCAAGTTCAAAGCCGACGACAAAACGTGGACGGTTGTGCTCGCGCCTCCGAGCCGCATGGAAAGCAGGGGGCTTTCTGAAGACATGCTGAAAAAGAAGGGCACAGCCGCGTTGGTGGTTGGCTACCCTCACCTGAAGGTGAAAGATGAAATGCGCGCGGAGCGGATTACAATCAACGAAAAGACTACGGAACTTCGATAGGTGATGGAACAGGCGGATGTTTTCCATTGGCTGGAAGGTTCCGCACTCGCCGTTTACATTCGCCATTCTCATCTGCTGTATCCCGTCATTGAGACCGTTCACATTGTGGGCTTCGTCATCCTCGTGGGCAGCGCGGTTCTTTTTGATCTGCGTCTCCTTGGCGTGTCGAAAACAATCCGCGTCACTGATCTTGCGCGCCACTTATTACCGTGGTCCCGGCGAAGCCTGGCAGTCGTCATCCCCTCGGGATTTATCCTGTTCATGACGCAGGCTACATCCTTGAGTACCAACGATGTATTTTGGACGAAGCTTTCGCTTATCCTCCTGGCATCTTTAAACGCAGGATATTTTCACCGTTATACATTCAGATCTGTTGATGCATGGGATCAATTGCTCCCGACAATTCCGTCGGCAAAAGCTGCCGGAATTATTTCCATCTTGCTTTGGACGGCAGTGCTCACCTGCGGGCGGTTTCTCGCCTACCTGGAATAAATGATGATGAGGCTTGTGCAGCGCTGAACAATTTTCTCTCTTCCACTATTTACGCACGGACATCCTGATGCCGGATTGGTAGTCAGTGTAATGACGATACTTCTGAATGTTCATCCACAGCACTGCAGGGGCATCGTCCGGATGATTCCGGATCACAAAGGGTCTGACGTTATCGTACTGCGAGTTGCTTGTCACATCTGTCACTTTCCAGTTTTTTCCCTTGTCATCTGTCGACCATTTCTCGATCTCAAAGACGCCGTCTCGTTCCTTTGACAGATAAACGACCGATGGATCGTTATGGTCCAGCGCAATTCCTCCGGAGTAATTCGGCTCGCGTTCCTTGACACCTTCGCGCGTATGGGGAAACCACGACCCGGCCTCGGTCAGTCTGTAATTGCTCCAGCTGCCATTGTCGAAAACCGCATAGTGATAAACGTGTGTCGTGTCAGTCGGAAATGTCGCGTAGACGATGGTTGGATCGTTGCTCTTGTCCTCGGCGATATCCCAGATCCACGCCTTCGCTCCATTCTTGCCGGCGTCGTATACCACGTCAGCCTTCGCGGGGTCGACGGGCGCATCAGACCAGTCGATTATCTTTTCACCATTCGCTTTTGATAAAGCACCCTTCCGGTATTTCATGTAATAGATCGAATTGGCGGGCTCAACATGTGGATGGCCGTCCGTAAATGCGAGATGAATCACACTTTTGTTATCGGATGCGACTTTGATGTAAGGGCGCCGGTCTTTGTAAATCCGTTCGGGAAGGATCAGTACTTTGCCTTTTTCCCACGTCCTGCCATTGTCAGGCGAGACGGAAAAATTTGGTTTAAAATCAGCCCCGCGCCAGAACAAAAACAGTTTTTCCTGTTCATCCGACAACCTGACGACATTTGTGTAGGTGTACGTGTTGGAAAATCCTGCATAGGCAATCGTATCGTTCAATCTGAGTGCCTGGAGGGGTTCCCATTCACTGATGCTCTCAGCGGTTTTCGCCCGCGCGAGAAAGATCGGTGAATTTCCGGTTGCGTGCTTTGAGTAGAACACCATCAGTTTTCCCTCTCCATCCACGATGAAGCTGGGGTTGTCGTGGTCGTCGCGCTCGAATTTTTCATGTAGTACAAATGATTCGATCTTTCCATCATCATGGTCGTAAGCTGCGACGACGATATTTCCAACGCTGTCGACCCATCCGGAGTACGTTCGCCTGTGCCGTCCCTCGTAATAGATTGCGCGCGGGTCCGAGAACCAGCACCAGGCGCCGTCATCGGTAAACGAACGATACGATTCACCACTCCCGATGTCTGAACTTGTTTGCGGATGGGTGACGCATGATTTCAGCATCATGCCGGACATGACGAGTGAAAAGGAGAGGATAATGTGGCGCAATTGTTACTGGTTTGTTTTATGGGAAAGATAAAGATTTGATTTGAAACTCACCAGATAATAGCGGCCTCCAGTGCAACCGACCTGCAACATTGTGCCGCATCGGGCTGGAAGCCAGTGTATCGTCTTGAAGCTGTGGAATTTTTCGCGGATTTATGTTTGCGATCCCGTGCGGGTTCGTAATATTGGATATATAAGTACAGGCAATGAATAAGAACTTCAAAGCAAATGAGCGGGAGTTGGTGAAGGTTGCGACCTTTTTCAAAAAGCAAAGCAGGAAGCTGATTGAAGAAGGAAAGATCGGCGAGGAAAACCAGCAGGTGGGGGAGACTGTTGATAAATTCATTGAGCATCTCAGCAACCACGCGAATACACGCGCGTTTGTGATGGAACAACGCGACTACCTGAAAAAGCTGGTAAAGGATAACGCGAAATGTCCCCAATGTCATTCAGGCGATATGCTGAAGCTGGCGGGGTCCGAAAAAAATGAGAAAGGGTGGAAGAGCAACCGCTACAAGTGCAGGAAGTGCAACATCTATTTTACCTGGAACATGCCCAACAATCCATGGGACATGATCCAGTATATCCAGGAAGTCCTGGAAAAACTTCGCGCGAAATACGATAGCGAAGGCGCTTCTGAGTCAGACAGGTCCGACGCAAGGACAGCTATCGCAAACATGCAGGCAAACCTCGACAAGCTAAAGCCCGTCATCGACGCTCACGACAAAGACTTCACCGAACTGCAGGCACGCGACGAAGAAATGGACAAGCTCGTCCACGAATTCAAAAATTCCCTGCTGATCGAAAAAATAAAGATGGACACCTGGGAAAACAAGAAACGATAAACACATTAACACATTAACACATTAACACATTACCACCTCAACACATTAACACATTAACCCCA
>CBFGXV010000422.1:0-3694 GCA_965652755.1 uncultured Chryseosolibacter sp.
AAATACTACCTGGTGGGAAATGGCCCGGCCTTTTATGGATTATATAGCCAGAAGTTCCTTCATATTGAGGCAGGGAAAGTTCGTAGGTGATGTCTGTCTTTACTACGGGGATCAGGCGCCCAATCTGGTTCCGCCGAAACGGATAGATCCCAATATAACTACCTCTTATAATGGCCAGCAGTGTCTGCATTGCGGCAAACCCAAACCCATAGATCCGGGGGATATAAGGGGTTATGATTATGACTACATGAATGCCGACATCATAACCAATGTCCTGCAGATAAAGAACGGTAACCTCGTCCTGCCATCAGGTCAATCCTACCGAATAATGGTATTGCCAGACAGGGAAGATATATCGCTTGAGGTTCTTAGGCGTCTGATCGATTTAACTGTATCTTGCGTTCCCAGCATGGCTGGCAACATATCGAAACTATCCCTTGCATCTTCATCTTTGAGCTTATATCCAACAATTGATGCAAGCGTGGCAAAAATATCAGTGGTATTTATCATCTGATCAGATACCAAGCCTTTGGGGAATTTGTCTGGCCAGCGCACAATGAACGGCACCCGGTGACCTCCTTCCCAGCCATCGCGTTTCATCCCCCTCCAACCTCCAGAAGGGTCATGATTGTAGTCCTGGCGCATCCAGTCCACATGAACAATCTCAGCACCATTATCAGCATTAAAAACAATAAGGGTATTGTCATCAATATCGAGTTCTTTCACGAGATCTAAAACGCGTCCGACCAGAGCATCCAGTTCCCATACAAAATCTCCGCGGGGGCCGGCGTTCGTAGCACCATTAAATTCTGGTGCCGGGAGAATAGGTGGAGATTCGATGGACGTTGACCAGTTCATTTCGTTCACTGTTGATCACTAGTTTTCGCGAGCCGTGTCAGTCCATTCCGCGGCGAAATGACCATCTGGCACCCTGATCTGAAATAAGCTGTGTTTAAATATCTGAAAGATGTTACGATATAACTCTTGCTGATCACGACTCGCGAAATGCAGTGATCACGCACCGCGAAATCTCCAGTGTGTAAATTTACAAATTTGCGCAATCATTAACTTTGATAAAGATCATAACTCTTCAATGCAGCTTGCCAACAGATTAGTGAGGACGAGGAACAGTTAGGCTTGTCACCAGATGTAGATCATGAGGAGGTAATAAAGGAATATGTTATCAAGGAACCGGTATTCGTTTTAATGTATGTCTCAAACAACAGCCCTGTTAATTTTTACTTTCCAGGTTGAGGGGACTGGTTCAAGACTGCGGTATTGGTTTGCCCAATCGTTTGCCGAGCTCGCGCCGTAAAAGTGTTGTCCATACTGATGCGAACCAAAGGTTGGAAACAATGGATCAAAGATCGAATCCGGCCCTACGCCGCCTCCTTCTGGAAGAAAAATGCTAGGAAACTAATCAGAATACCGCCTGCCAATGTCTTTTAGTTTATGTTTTTCATAAGATAATTTCCATCTGGTCGATCGGGAACAAAAAGGGCATGGTGTTGACGCCCGCCTTATGAATTCCATCCGCATGAACAGCGTGTCACCTTCTCGGCCGACGTAAATTATCCCACTCAAACCGTTGAGTGAAACATGGTAGGCTAGAGTTCCGTTCTGAGAAATATTCGCCCATCCGCCTACGAATGAGTTATTGCTGTGAAGGTGGGCAATCTTGTTTGCCTGCCGCAAATGGACGGAAACATTTCATGCTTTCTTAAAAAAACTTTATCTTGGTATTTCCTGAGGTACCTAACCCCACTGAGATGAAAGAAAACCTTCCCTTCATCAGTACCCTTATCCTCGCGCTTAACTCACTTTGCTTCAGCGCGGAAGCGCAGGAAAAAATAAGATTTGGCCAGATCCCGATCGAAGACCTGCAAATGGTTCAGTATGAAACAGACACCACCGCCCCGGCAGTAATACTGTACGATAAAGGACACTTTAATGGCAATACGAATGTTTTTACACGACACGTTCGACTTAAAGTATTGCGAAACGCGGGAGCTTCCCTTGCAAACTTTAACATCCGCACCACAACGCGTAGTGACATCGATGGCTCAACTTACAATTTGGAGAACGGCCGAATGGTTGAAGCTTCGCTTACAAAGGAAAACATCTTCAAGGAAGAAATCATTGAAGGGTTTTATACATATAAGGTATTTTTTCCGTCCGTCAAACTGGGGTCAGTGGTTGAGTTGAGATATTCCTTTAGGGGGCTGCCGTACGAATGGCGTTTTCAGGAACGAGTGCCAGTGAAATACAATGAACTTATATTGGAACCGACAAGGCACATCGTTTTCAAAAAGACGATGTTTGGTAATCACCCGATCAAAGCGGAGGATTATCGGTGGATCGCAACCGATGTCCCCCCGTTACTGGAAGAACCTTATATGTGTCATTATTCAAACTATCTCACGCATTTCAAGATCGATATTGAATCGATGGGAATTCCAGGACACACATACCGGGAGTTTTCCTCCACTTGGGATCGGATTGCTGAGCGGTTGTCAGAGGCTACTTATTTCGGTGATGTCCTTACAAACGCCCCGTTTCTCAACGAGAAAGCTCATGAAATAAAAGCGAGCAAGGTGTCTACAATGAAAAAGATCCAGGCGGCTTATACCTACATTCAAGAGAACATAAAATGGAACGGCTTTGCTTCAGAATATGCTACTCGCGAGTTCTGGATGAATTTTAAAAAGAATCACTCGGGTAACTCCGCTGAGGTCAACCTTATGCTAGTATCGTTGCTGCAGAAATCCGGGATAAATACCTATCCTGCTGTGCTCAGTACGCGCGACAATGGCTTGCTGAATCCCATGAGCGCTTCCATGACGGGACTGAACTACGTGATCGCGTACGTCAAGACGGACTCCGTGCAGTTACTCCTTGATGCCACGGAGCCCGAGCTGGTTCCGGGAGTCCTGCCTGCCCGATGCAGAAACATATCGGCTTTCGTCATTGATTCCCCAGGGGGGTTCTGGCTCGACACCAGCGAAGGAAAATCACACACAAGGAAACAATTTATTCTGATTGAACCAGACAACGAGGGGCGACTGGGAGCCACTGTGACCCATACTTATGAAGATTATGATTACCTCGAATGGATGAAAGGTTTCAAAGACAAGGGCTCTGAAGAAGCGTACATCCGCTCCGTGATTACCAATAGCACAGATGTAAATATCCGCGACTGCAAATTATCGATTGAGAAAGATAAGCTTAAGACTTCCGAAATCCGGACGGTGGATCTGGCGGATACCGAGTACGTTCAAGACCTTGGCAATGAAACGCTTGTCAATCCGTTTCTTTTCTGGGATGTTGTAAATCCCTTCAAGGATGATAAACGCCAATATCCCATCGATTTTATTTATCCGCGGAGCCGATCGATCATCGTTTCTTTCAAGTTGCCAAAGCACCACTCTCTGAGAAGCATCCCCGAACCGCTTGCGATCACTCTCGAAAACGGCGGGGCCCGATTTAGTTACAGGGCGAGCGTATCAAGCAACATTCTAACAATCGTCTGTAATCTCAAGATTGAAAAACAACTCTTCAGCCCGGACGAATATCCGGCTTTGCGGCAATTCTTTATGGAAGTAACGCGGAAAATGGCCGAACCACTTCAACTTGATGAAAAGACATGAAAACCTCTCTTACTTACATTTTGTTCCTGCTTTTGGCGGGAAGTGCC
>CBFGXV010000423.1:0-3682 GCA_965652755.1 uncultured Chryseosolibacter sp.
GTTTATCAAGCCCGTAATTTATCAGCATTTTGATGTTGTGGATGTCAGCGATCTGGTTCCACAGATAAGGCACGAGCGAAAGAGCCAGGTAGCCATGAGCAATGGTTTTCTTGAAGGGACTTTCGCGGGAAGCACGCGCTACATCCGTATGGATCCATTGATGGTCCAGGGTTGCGTCCGCGAATTGGTCTATTTTGGTTTGCTCAATCTTGAGATAATCTGATACTCCTATCGACTTGCCAACGTATTGCTCAAATTCCCCGAAGCTTCCAATGGATACTTTTGCCATGAATAGCGATGCTTATGTTTTACGAAATAACTATATAAATAAAAGAAATACAATGTTCTGATCTCAATTAAAGCCGGGCAAGCCCTTACACTCCTCCGCCACCTTCCGGGCAATATGGGTCGCGGCGTTTTGAATTGCCGATTCACTGGAAGTATCATCATCAACCAGTGATATTACCCTTGCAATTCCTCTTGCCAGTGTTTCGTCTTCGCTGAGTTCACAAGAACCGCAGATTGCGATCACGGGTTTGCCGCGCTTTTCTGCAAGCTTGAGAACTTCTGAAACCACCTTTCCGGAAAATGTCTGCCCATCCAGTCTTCCTTCTCCGGTTATGACCACATCGGCCATGCAGATCCTTTCATCCAAACCTGTGCTTTGGATGATATGGTCTACTCCTTTCTGAATGGTTGCATTGAGAAAAACCCGGGCGCCGGCCCCCAGCCCTCCGGCGGCGCCTGCGCCGGGGAAATCAACTGACGTACCCAGATGCTTGTGTGCGACCCTTCTGAAATTGCGGAGCCCCGCATCCAGCAAGTCGACCGCGACTTTGTCAGCCCCCTTTTGGGGACCGTATACATACGCGGCTCCGTCGGGTCCGTACAACGGGTTTGTCACATCACACAATGCAGTGATGCGCGCCTTCGCCAATTCCGGATGACGATGATCGATGCCGATGTGCCGAATGTGTATGAGATTTTCACCGATTGGTTTCAGCAATTCCCCGCCCGCGTCGTAAAATTCGAACCCCAGCGCGCTTGCCATGCCAATACCGGCATCGTTGGTGGCACTGCCTCCGATACCAAGTACGATGTTTCGCGCGCCCCCGTTCAGGGCATCGGCAATGAGTTCGCCGGTCCCAAGTGAAGTTGTAATGAGCGGGTTTCTTTCTTCGGCAGGAATTAAACTGAGCCCCGAAGCTTCCGCCATCTCTATAAAAGCAGTCGCGCCATCTGAAGACACGCCGTACCTTGCCGTGACCGGTGTGAACAACGGTCCGGTTACCGGAAGAGCGACCTGCCACCCTCCATGCCAGCTGGTCAGAAGCTCGCACGTTCCTTCACCTCCGTCCGCAAGGGGGACGCTTTGGATCACAAACCTGGGTGGTAGCCTTGCCAACCCCGCGGCTACTGCCTCACAAACCCCCCTGGCAGTGAGGGACCCTTTGAACTTGTCCGGGCAAATAAGAATCTTCACAATATCAGATATAAAATGATAGCGGTTACCGGTGAAATTGAACGGTCATCCCGTCAAACCGCCTCGGTATAACTCCAGCACAGGGAAACCTTCAGCGAAAAAGGTACGTGAATATTTCGTGATATTAAACAGTCATCCCGGACGATTACACAATTTGTTTTGAGCTCTTGCCTTTCATACTTTTAAGCAAGTAACCAGCACGTGGATTTTGGGCGCATTGCTTTTCACCGTGCAACAGTTGACAGATCATGCCAGGCCGGACGCGGACTTTTCAATTCGAGACGAGATTATCGGAAATCGACGCTGCCTTTATCAAGACAGCCATCTTTCTTCCTGAAAAGACCATTCGTCAGCTGCCTGCTGGAAGGATACGCGTTAAGGGCACTTTCAACGACGCGCCGTTTGCCCTCGCTGTGCTGCATCTGAAGGATGGATCCAGATATTTTTCGGTGAGTGCGGCGCTGCGCAAAGCAGCGAAGATCCGGGTGGGGGATCCTGTAAAAGTGAATTTCAAAATTGTTAATCCCGACAAGATAGACATCCCTGAGGAGCTTCAGGCAATACTTGCCCAGGATGATGATGCCAGGAAAGCATGGGAAGGATTAACGACAGGCTATCGGCGCAGCCTCATACACTACGTTACCTCTGTAAAAAATGTCGACAGCAGGATCAAGCGATCTCTTGATCTCCTTAACAGGGCGAAGGCGGGATTGCTTCACGGCCAGAAGAAAGCGCGCAGCTAGTCGTCATTAATTGCCGGGGAACATGTTGATACGCTCAGAGGTTAACGCGCTGACGGGCGAAAGCGTTGGATGTTTGGGGAGATATTCAGACCCTAATGAGAGATGGGTCCAAGGCTAACAGGAGAGGCCAATCAATTTTCACAATTCAACCCAAATGCCTGCCTCTTGTAACCAAGGACCCATACCCACTTCAGCGATCTCCGTTGCCCCGCAGGGGGCAACCGGAAGTCAATCTCTTGTAAATTCTATCTCGACCCTGTCGTTCAAAGTCGCATGAGGGCTGTCGGCTTTTACAAGCATATCACTTGCACCCCAGGAAAAGATCTTTACTCTTGCGGGGTCTACGCCGTTGTCAGCGAGGTAGGATCTGATGGCTTCGGCCCTAAGCGTAGTCAGGTCTTTCGCGGTACCCATCATTTTTACTGACCCTGCTACATCGAAGTAATTTTTGCTGGTTCCCGGCGCGATGATCTCCCTTTTGTTTTTACCATTGCAGTGGGCGTGTATGGTGATCTCATAGTATGGATTACTGTGCATCATCCTGACAAGTTCCTCAAGGTCCACCTGCGAGCCCTTGCGCATTACGGCAGCATCCTTATAGAAGGATACATTGTACATCAAGGATACATCACCTTCTTCCACCCTTTCGAGATTGTAAGGGATTACCCAGACACCCTGGGAATCAACATAGGCCTGATTGTCCGAAGCATTCGGATCTGAATAATCAATGAACTTCTGAACTTCCTTATACCCGAACAGTCCCACCACAACAGCCATCGGTTTACTCTCACCAGGCTGGAGAAGGTCGACGAATGTGTTGGCGTCGTAACTTGCAACCTGTCGCCCCTTGTCAAAATCGATGTGGTGTACCTGCGCAGACAGAGGCGCTCCTTCAGGAGATTCAATCTTGAACTTGAAATACTTCCCTACGGGTTTCGGGGGGACACTCCCGGCATTTGCCAGTCCTGCAGATCCGGAAGAAGCGCCAGACGAACTCTCACTGGCAGATTCACTGCCCAAACCGCTTGTCGCGTTGAGCGGAAGATTGCCGGATATCGTGTTCTCCATCTCCTTGACAGCGCCCGCGCCCTGTGGCACTTTCCACGCGTCAATAGCTTTTTGAAGTTGAAGAGATCTGTATATAGCGATCTCCTTGTCCGAAGTTTTCAAAACATAAAAGTGCATGAGGTTTTTGTCTTCCGTGACGGTGTAGGAAGTATCGGTAACCTGATCCGGAAGATAACCTTTGAATTCGCTTGCATTCTCATCCGCCGCAAACGCCCCGACCACCACATAATAGTGCTGCGAAAAAGCAATCAATGGACTGCTTAAGATAGCTGCAATGCATGCAGCTCTGACAATTAATAACCTCATAAAATAATGATTAGTTTACAACCCTGAAAACACGTTTCAACCCACCAGCAGTATTTAAATTCTCGTGCCAATTGCCGGTCGT
>CBFGXV010000424.1:0-3679 GCA_965652755.1 uncultured Chryseosolibacter sp.
AGAATTGGTTTGGAAAAAAGGGTAAAGACGGTTTTATCTACAGGGCGTGGATGAAGAATCAGGGAATTCCTTCGCATGAATTTGACGGGCGTCCCATCATCGGTATTTGCAATACCTGGTCTGAGTTGACTCCGTGTAACGCGCATTTCAGGGAGCTTGCAGAATCGGTGAAGCGGGGTGTTTCCGAGGCCGGCGGATTTCCAGTCGAGTTCCCGGTGATGTCACTCGGGGAAACTTTGATAAAACCCACTGCAATGTTGTATCGCAACCTTGCGAGTATGGACGTCGAGGAGTCTATCCGTGCGAATCCCGTGGATGGGGTGGTTCTCATGTGTGGCTGTGATAAGACAACGCCATCGCTCGTCATGGGTGCTTGTAGTGTGAACATTCCCACCATCGTGGTTTCAGGTGGTCCGATGCTTACTGGTAAGTTTCAGGGCCGGGACATAGGTACAAGTGATATCTGGCGATTTAGCGAGTCCGTTCGTGCAGGCGGAATGTTGCAGGAAGAACTTTTGCTGGCCGAGGCCAGCATGTGCCGGAGCCGCGGTCATTGCGCCGTGATGGGCACCGCGTCCACCATGGCTGTGATGGTGGAATCACTCGGCCTTTCACTTCCGCACAACGCAGCTATTCCTGCCGCGGATGCGCGAAGGAAAGTTCTGGCGCAGCTATCAGGTTCGCGGATCGTTGATATGGTTAAAGAGAATCTTCTTTTGTCAGATATACTTACCCGCAAAGCTTTTGAAAACGCGATTGTGGTAAATGCCGCCATCGGCGGATCCACGAATTTCATTATTCACCTGCTCGCCATAGCGGGACGAATCGGAGTAGACCTTTCACTTGAGGACTTTGATACGTTGTCGAATAAGGTTCCGATGATTGCCAATCTTCAACCTTCGGGAAAATATTTCATGGAAGACCTCTACTACGCGGGTGGCCTGCCTGTCGTCCAGCAGGAGCTGAAAAAATTCCTGCATACGGACTGCATCACAGCCAATGGCCGCACCGTTGGAGAGAACTCGGAAAAAGAAACTTGTTACAACCGCGATATCATCGCTTCTGTTGATAAACCGTTCAACAAATTATCAGGGGTTGCGATCCTGCGGGGAAACCTCGCCGAAAATGGCGCGGTCATCAAACCTTCAGCCGCGTCGGAAAAACTGATGAAGCACACAGGCAAGGCTGTTGTCTTTGAGGATATCGAAGAATACAAGGCTCGTATCGACGATCCTGATCTCGATTGCGACGAAAACAGCATCCTCGTATTGAAGAATGTCGGACCCGTGGGATATCCGGGCATGCCGGAAGTGGGAAACATGGGTGTGCCGGCCAAACTATTATCCAAAGGCGTGCAGGACATGATCAGGATCTCAGACGGTAGAATGAGTGGCACCGCATTCGGAACTGTTGTCCTTCACGTCAGCCCCGAGGCCGCGCTCGGCGGAAATTTTGCGGTGGTCCGGGAAGGAGATGAAATCACGCTCGATGTTCCAAACAGAACGCTTACACTGCATGTCAGTGATGAGGAGCTCGCGCGCCGGAAGCAACAATGGACCCCTACACGGGTGAAGTTCCAGCAGCGCGGATATGTGCATCTTTATCAGACGCACGTTCAACAAGCGCATCTCGGCGCCGACATGGATTTCCTCGTCGGAGGTTCCGGCAGCGATGTCACGAGAGACTCCCATTAATACCCGTCCACCAGAGAATACATCATGACTGAAAAACCATTTCACAACCACGTGGCTATTGTCACAGGCGCCGGTCAGGGGATCGGATACGAGATCTGCCACCAGCTCGCCGCCCAGGGAGCCCAGGTTGTTCTGAATGATCTGCACGAGTCACTGGCTCAGGACGCCGCACGCAAGATCATCAAGGAGACAAAGGGCACTTGTCTCGCCATTGCGGGCGATGTTTCCGATGTCGACTTTCTTCAATATCTCGTCCGCGAGACTGTCAGCAAGTATGGCAAGCTCAACATCGCCGTGGCGAACGCCGGTATTACACTCTTTGGTGATTTCCTGGAATACAATGTGGACGACTTTGACAAAGTACTAAGCGTGAATCTGCGGGGAACTTTTTTCCTTGCACAAGCTGCCGCCCGTCAGATGAAGGAACAAGGCGAAGGAGGAAAACTACTTTTCATGTCTTCGGTAACGGGTGTCCAGGCACACAAAAATCTTGCAGCGTACGGGATGACAAAGGCGGGCATTCAAATGCTTGCCAAGAATCTTGTCATTGAATTATCCACATACAGGATCAATGTAAATGCGCTTGCTCCCGGGGCAACGCTGACTTCCCGCACGACATCGGAAAAAGATTACGAAAAGATCTGGGCTGGCTTAACGCCCATAGGCAAGGC
The DNA here is from genome assembly GCA_965652755.1 of uncultured Chryseosolibacter sp. Taxonomy (GTDB): domain Bacteria; phylum Bacteroidota; class Bacteroidia; order Cytophagales; family Cyclobacteriaceae; genus Chryseosolibacter. The sequence goes on from CBFGXV010000424.1 coordinate 2,366, forward strand.
GGCATCGATCGAAGACATCGCCAACGCTGCATGTTTTCTTGTTTCCAGCAAAGCAGATCACATCACTGGCCAAACAATTGTGATCGACGGAGGGTGGACCAGTATCAGCCCATCGCCGATATAAGTAAAGAGCGAATGTTTCCGATTTGATCATTCAAAGGTAATACCTGACAATCGGCCTTGACGAAGAGTGTCGTTCGACCTCGATAAATCCGGCCTTCAGATAACTGGAAAGGATGCCAGTCCAGGCAAAAACATCCGGCATCTTCTTTTCTTTCGGCTCTATGGGATAACCGTCAATAATTTTTGCACCGAACGTTCCCGCGTAATCAACAGCAGCTCTTAACAACGGAACTGACAGGCCTTTCCTGCGGTAGGATTTGTCTATAAAGAAACATGAAACACACCAGGAAGGCTGATCATCAACAGGTTTCAAGACGCGGGATCTTTCAAGTCGCCTGTATTTTTCCCGCGGGGCAACAGCACACCAGCCAACGGGTTTGTTCCCGTCAAAAGCGAGAACGCCGACAGGCTCCTTGCTGTGCGCAAGCTTTTTGATTTTGGATTTGTTCCCATCGCCCTTCGAAAGTTCGTACTCGGCTTTCGTCAGTCGCCATGTCATGCACCAGCAACCTGCACATGCGCCGCGGGGTCCGAAAAGCTGCTCAAAAGCTTTCCACGTTACATCCGTCAATGGCTCGAAACTGATGCTGTGCATAATATGAAGTTACAGATCCGGCACTTAACTCAGAATCCCGCTGATCCCGTTTTTTGCAGGTGAGACATACGGCACTGATCAGGCCACGTGGCCGTACGGCTGCAGCATGCGGATGTCCGGGCCTCGTAAAAACAGTTTCGCATGATGCTAATTCGGTACTGATGAAAACCCAACTATTTGACGAGTTGGTTTAACAAGTGAATGACTTCCTGCTGGTTTGACAAATTGTACTGCGCCGCGGTGTGTCCCGGGCCTATCTTAACCGTCACGGCCCTGTCAGCGAGAGCCTTGAACATATCCTCATCTGTTTTATCATCGCCGACCGCCATAATAAAATCGAAATTCTCATCGTCAAGAAATTGTTTTGCCACCGAGCCTTTGTCGACGCCGGAAACGCGTACCTCGATCACCTTGTTGCCGTCAATGATCTGAAGCGAGGTGTTTCGAACGAGATGATGAAGATTGTCCAGGAGCTCGCGTGATCTTATGAAACCAAGATCAGGCAATACGTTCCGGTAGTGCCAGGCGAGTGTGTGTGTTTTCTCCTCGAGGAAAGATCCCGGACTTCTTTGCGCGTATAGTTCCATGGTCGGTCG